>JAEZIH010000162.1 GCA_023416055.1 Pseudomonadota bacterium
ACCCCGGCGCCCAGGGTGTAGCTGACCGACGCCCGGACCAGATCGTCCCCGCCGCCGGCGCCCTCGACGATCACGTCGCCCGCGTCATCGACGTAGTACCGGTCGTTGCCCGCGCCGCCGATCATCGTGTCCGCGCCCGCGCCGCCGTCCAGAATGTCGTCGCCCGCGCCGCCGTCCAGCTCATCGTTGAAGGTGGTGCCCACGAGATTGTCAGCAGCTGCCGTGCCTTGGAAATACTGCCCGCCGCCAGCGCCCACGATCAGGGTGCCGTCGCTGAAGCGGAGAAGCTCGACATTGGTCAGGGTGTCCGTTCCGTCTGGCCCCGTGACCGTCGTCACCCCGCCCACGGTGGTGACCGTCGAGCCGGCGATCGTGCCGGAGAAGACGGCCGTGTCGCGGCCTGTCCCGCCGTCGATGGTGTCATTGCCGGCGCCGCCATTGATGACGTCATCGCCCCCCAGGCCGTTGATCACATCGTCGCCGGACGTGCCGTTCAGGGTGTCGGCGCCCGCCGTGCCGTTAATCGGACCGGAAGAGATCGGCGCGCCGGTGATGTCGAAGAGGCCGTTAGCGAATTTCAGTCGTTCGACGTTGGTCAGGGTGTCGGTGCCGTCGGGGCCGGTGATGGTGGTCACGCCGCCGCTGGTGGAGATCGTATAGGCGGCGCGGTTGCCGGAGAAGACCGCCGTGTCGGTCCCGTCCCCGCCGTTGATGGTGTCGTTGTCGCCGCCGCCGATCAGCAGGTCGTCGCCGGAGCCGCCGTTGAGCGTATCGCGGCCCGATCCGCCGTTCAGCTCATCGTCACCCGCCTCGCCGTTCAGCGTGGCGCCGAGATAGACCAGCGGGACCACCGCGGCGCTCGGGACCGAGACGTGAAGGGTGTAGGTGCCGCCGGCGGGCGGCGGCGCGGTGACCAGCGTCGCATCGGCGCCGGACTGCCACCGCGAAACCTGAACATAGTAGGTCCCGGCGGACGAGAAGGTGTAGGTGAGGCCGGAATCGGTCGGCGAGCCGCCGTCGTTGGCCAGGTCGTCGTTCTGGGCCAGCTGGGTTCCGCCCGCATTGAACAGGCGCAGCACGCTGTCGAAGCTGGCGTTGTCGATGTCGAACACCACGGTGTCGCCCGCGACGACGGTGAAGGCGTAGTACTCCATGCCCCCGTGCGCCGTCGCCACAACGGTGGCATGAGGAATAGTGGAGGAATTCGCCACGTCGGGCCGGGTGGCGAGGTCGAAGGACCCGTTCAGGGAAACCGCCGTCCCGATGGTGTTGTTGGCCGTGGCGCCCTCCTTGATGACGTCGGGCGCGCCGCCGCCCTCGCCCGGGGCGCCCGCGAACAGCTGGTCATTGCCGCCGCCGCCGTTCAGGGTGTCGATGCCCCCGCCGCCGCGCAGGATGTTGGCGTTGGCGTCGCCGGTCAGGATGTCGGCGTGGACGCTGCCGCGCACCTCCTCGATGCCCGACAGGGTGTCGGCGCCCGCGCCGCCGGAAGCCTGTCCCGTGGCGAGATTTACGGTCACGCCGGCGCCCGCCTCGCTGTAGTCGGCGACGTCATGGCCGGCCCCGCCGTTCAGGGCGTCGTTGCCCCGTCCGCCGATGAGGATGTCATTGCCGTCGCCGCCGTTCAGGACATCGTCGCCCGATCCGCCGTCGAGGACGTCAGCGCCGCCCAGACCGTTGATCACGTCATTGCCGCCGAGACCGCCGATGGTGTCGGCGAAGCTGGTGCCGGCGATGGTCTCGTCAGTAGCGTCCCCGCCCACCAGAAGGCCGCCCGTGGGCGTCGCCGCGATGGTCTGGTCCGAGAATTTCAGGAACTCCACATTGCTGACGGTGACCGTCTGGCCCATGCCGGTGATGGTGCCGACCTGCCCGTTCCAGGTGATGGTGTAGTTCGAGCGGGCGCCCGAGAAGACAACGGTGTCGGAGCCGAGGCCCCCGTCGATCTCGTCGTTGCCGCCGTTGCTGGTGATGACGTTGTTGGCGGAGTTGCCGCGAATGGTGTCGGCGCCCGTACCGCCGATCACGTTCTCGATCACCACGCCGAGGGCGATGGCGACGTTGCCGACCAGGCCGCCCACGCTGGAGAAGGCGCCCTGACGCAGGTCGATGGTCTGGGCGACGCTGTAGCCGGAGAAGTCGAAGGTGTCGGTTCCGCCCGCATCCCACACCGCGAAGATCAGGGGGCTGAGGGCGTTGTTGGCGTTGAACCACGGCTGGCCGGCGTTGGAGTTGAAGCCGTAGACGGTGTCGCCGGTGCGGGTGTTCATGTTCGCGCCGTACAGGCGCTGGGCCGCGGCGATGTCGTCGAGAAGCGGCACGGCCGAGTAGCGGGGGTTGCCGGACGCGTCACGGAAGTCGGCCCCCGTCTCCCGCTCGGAGAAGTAGCTCATCACCGTGTACTGGCGGGAATCCTCGAAATAGATCGCGTCGGCGCCGTAGGTGATCACGCCATTGGCGCTGGCGTTGTAGGCGGCCGGGTGGCTGAGGCCGATGGCGTGACCGATCTCGTGCACCAGCACCTGCTGGCCGTAGCCGAGGAGGGTCGGGGTCGCGTTGTAGCTCAGCGAACTGTTGATCCAGACGTCGCCCGGGTTCGCCGCGGCGGCCGTGCTTCCGGGCAGGTAGGCGAAGGCCGCGGCTCCCTGCTGACCCGAGGAGTAGTTGCCGAACAGGATGGTGGCGTTGTTGGAATACTGGCTGCCCGTGTCGGTGACCTGGACGAAGGTGATGTTGGCCACGTCGGACCAAGCCGCGAGCGCCAGCTGGGTGGCGGCGATCTGGAAACTGTTGAACTGGCTGAAGCCGCTGGTGTCGGTGGGCATGGACGGCGCGGAGGCCCGGAAGGCGTACGTCACCACTGCAGGCTGGCCGGGGCCGGGGGCCCAGCTGAGGCCGGTGCGGGTGATCTGCCCGCCGGCGTCGATGATGTCGTACGAGGGCTTGCCGTTGGGGCCGAAGGAGCCGCGGTCGTCGCCGTCGTGGATCACACCCTGCGCGCCGCCGTCCGTTCCGTCGGTCGCGCCGTGGTACCGTCCGCAGCAACCGCAGACCTGGTAGCTGGCGATGCCGCCGAAATAGGGATCGGAGGTCGACGGAACGTCGACATCCGCGAGCGACGAGGTCGAGCCGAAGCTCCGCGAGAAAGAATCAAACATGGATCTGGCCCAACCGACGTGAGTTTGAGCGTTCACCGTAACGCGGCTTGGCGAAACGACAAGCGCCGGCCTTTTCAACTCGCGGCGACCCGGGCGAGCCCGTCAACTTCTGGTTGAGCGCGTCGCGGTCCGCGTCAGAGGATGGCCGCCGCCATGTCCATGCGCGAGGGCAGGTCCATCCACCTGAGCGCGTTCCCGGGCCCGGCCGTCTGCAGCACGCGCCGCTCCTCGCCCTGCAGCCGCAGGGCCGTCAGGACGCCGGATTCATAGGCGCGCGTGTCGATGCCGATGCGCCGGCGGTCGGCGTGGACCTCGACCGCGGGCGTGTGGCCGTGGACGATCACCTTGTCGAATTCCGCCTCGCTGCGCAGGAAGGAGCTCCGGATCCACATCAGGTCTTCCGCCGACTGGCGGTCGAGAGCCACGCCGGGGCGGGCGCCCGCGTGGGTGAAGAAGTAGTCACCGGCCTCGACGGCCAGTTCGAGACGGGAGAGGAATTCCCGCTCGCGCCCCTCGAGCTTGTGCTCAAGGTCGGAGGACAGCCTGCGCCACGCCTCTATGCGGTGCTTCATGTCCGGGGTGCGCAGGCCGTACGAGCGCAGCGTGGCGTCGCCGCCGTATTCGCACCACTGGGCCCCGACCGAGGGGTCATCGAGGAATTTGACCATCGTTTCCTCGTGGTTGCCCTTGAGGAACCGCCATTCGATGGCGTCGCAGTCCGGCAGGGCGGCCAGGGTCCGGATGACGTCCCGGGAAGCCGGGCCCCGGTCCACATAGTCGCCGAGGAAGATCACCCGGGTACGCGGCGAAGCGGTGCGCTCGATGTCGGCCAGCATTTCCTCGAGCAGCGGACGGAGCAGGTCGTGCCGCCCGTGGATGTCGCCGACGGCCCAGACGACGGTCCCCTCGGGGACGCGGGGTCGTTCGGGCGCCCTGACCGGCGCGGATCGCTTCAGCAGCCTGTGGAACATGACTTACGCGGCCCCCTGAAGGCTCTTCGCCACATAGGCGAGGCGTACACCAACGCGGGGGACCGCCGCCGGGCTCCACCAAGCGGCCTGACCTGAGCTAATCGTCGAAAATCTCGTCGAAATCAGCATTTGCCTGCGCATAGTCGAGGGGTCGGCCGATGTCCATCCAATACCCCTCCGCGCGTTGCTGGCGGACCCTCAACCCTGACGCGATCAGGTCCGAGACCAGAGTGGGCATGTCGTAATAGGTGTCAGCGGGGACCCGCATGATCGCGCCCGGCGAAAGGACATAGGCCCCCGCGCTGATCGTGTAGGACTGGGTCGGCTTTTCATCGATCCGGAAGATCTGGCCGTCGGCCGCATTCACCACCCCGAACGGCACCTGCATCTGGTAGTCCCGCACCACGACGGTGGCGTCGGCCTGAGCCTCGGTGTGGGAGTCCAGGACGTGCCCGTAGTCCGCCTTGGCCAGGACGTCGCCGTTGGTGACGATCACCGGCTGGTCCTGCGCCGGCAGCAGGGCCAGGGCCCCGCAGGTGCCGAGCGGCTTGCTTTCCCGCAGGTAGCGGATGGTCAGGCCCAGCGCCGATCCGTCGCCGAAATGACGTTCGATCTGGTCAGCCTTGTAGTTCACGGCCAGCCAGAAGTTACGGAACCCCTGAGCAGCGAAATTGCCGACGATGGTGTCCAGGATCGGACGCGGCCCGACCTTGAGCATCGGCTTGGGCGTCTCTCGCGTCAGCTCCGCGAGGCGTTCGCCCTTGCCGCCCGCCATGATGATCACCGGATTGCTGCGCAGCGGGATGTGCAGGAAGTCCGACACCGTGGTCAGGCCGACCACCCGCCGCTCGTCGTCCAGCACGGGCAGCTGCCGCAGGCCGTGGCCGCGTAGCAGCGCCAGGGTGGCGGAGCGGTCCTGGCCCTGGTCGATGCAGACCGGCTCGCGGTTGGCGGCGTCCATGGCCCGGTCCTCCAGGCCTGCGCCGCGGATCAGGGCGCGCCGCAGGTCGCCGTCCGAAAGGACGCCGACGAGGCGCCGCTCACTGTCCACAATCAGGGCCATCCCCGCCCCGGTCGCATCGATGGCCTTGAGAGCGTCCCGGAAGTCCGCCTCCGGACTGATCAGAGCCGCCTGCCAGTTCTTCATGCCCTGCCCCTTCGCCGCGCCGGAACACCCACCAGGGGGCCCTCCCCTTCCTCAAAGACGAGCACGACTGCTCCGGCGCCGACCACGGTCGCGCGCTCCAGACATACGCCCTCGCGGATCACCGCACCGGCCCCGATATGGGCGTCCTCGCCCACAATCACGTCGCCGCACAAAATGGCCCCGCTGGCGCAGTGACTGAAAGCCCCGAGCCGTACCCCGTGCTCGACGATGGCGCCGGTGTTGATCAGGCAACCGGAACCGACAGAAGCCCCGGTCTGGACCACGCAGCGGGCCATCAGCTGGGCACCCGGCCCGATGTCCGCCCCGGGCGAAACGATCGCTGTCGGATGGCGGACCTCCACGAAATGGAAGCCGGCGGCTTCGAGCCGCTGTTGCAAGGCGCGACGACGGCCGCGGGGGGGCCCGGCCCCGATTTCGCCGAGGCCGTTGGCGAGATCGTAGCCGGCGCCCACGGACAGCCAGGCGTCATCGCCCAGAACACGGAGGCCGGCGACTGTAGCTCCAGCGGTCCGCGTCGCATCGACGAAGCCCAGCACCTCTTGGCCGCCCGCCCGCAAGGCGTCCGCAACCACCTGTCCGTGGCCGCCGGCGCCGACGATGACGACAGGGCGCGCGCTCACAGCACGATCGCCTCGTCCTCGGCCCAGGCGCGGGGCGAGGGCCTTCCCAGCAAAGGCCAGACGGCCATTGGCGACATGCTGTCCGCAGGACGCTTGGCGGTCAGGTTGTCGAAGCTGAACGGCTCGCCGGCGGCGATCGGGCGGCTTGCGACAAGGCTGCGGCGGGCGATGGTCAGGTTGGGAATCTCCTCCGGCGCGGGCGCCTTGCGGGCGTGGCCAAGCGCGATTTCGACCTCACGCACCGCGGCGACCATACCGGCGAGTTCGGCAGGCTCCAGCGAGGCGGCATGGTCGGGCCCCGCCCGGTTGCGGTCGAGGGTGAAATGCTTCTCGATCACCGTGGCGCCCCGCGCTGCAGCGGCGATGGCGACCGTGATGCCGAGGGTATGGTCGGAATAGCCGACGGGGAGGCCGAAGGTGTCGCGCATCACGTCCATGGCCCGCAGGTTCACCGCCGCCGGCGAGGCCGGATACTCGGTCGTGCAATGCAGCAGGGTGACCCGTTCGCGCAGAGCCGCCTGTCCATCCGGCGTCGCAAAGGCGGCGTGCAGATCGTCGGCTCCGGTGGGCAGTCCTTTACGGGTCAGGGCGAAGGCGATCACCTGCAGCGCCTCTCCGATCTCCTCAAGCGTCGCCATGCCTGTAGAGACGATCAGCGGACGGCCCAGCCGCGCCGCGCGCAGCAACATGCCCCCCCAGGTCAGGTCGCCCGACGGGATCTTCACCGCCGGCATGTCGAAGCCGGCGAGGAAGTCGAGGCTGTCCATGTCGAAGGCCGTCGACATGAACCGCACGCCTTTCGCCTGGGCCCGGCGCGCGAGGGCATGGTGGGCGTCCCGATCCAGCTCCAGCGCCCGCAGCATGGCCAGCTGACCGCCGTCGGCGCCGGTGTTGCGGGCCTGGTAGGCGGCCTTGGCGGCGCGGCGCGTCACCAGGCGGGCGGCGTCGAAGGTCTGGAATTTGACCGCATCGGCGCCGGCCTCGGCGGCGACGTCGACCATGCGCAGGGCGTCGTCCAGAGAGCCGTCGTGATTGACCCCGGCCTCGGCGATAATGAACACCGGGGTCACTCGTCCGCCTCGTGGAACCGCTTGCGCAGCAAGGTCGCCCTCTCGGGGGCGGCGCGCAGGACGTCGATGATGCGACGGGCGCTGTCGCCGTCGCCGTACGGATTGACCACGCCTGAACAATCGAGATCGAAAGCCCGGCGGACGGCCCCGGCGATAGCGGAGGCTTCGGCCGGGCAACGGATCACCGAGGCGGCCGCCAGTCGGCCCTTCTGGCGATCACCGATGTCCACGCTCGGCACGCGCAGCGAGGGCGCCTCGTAGAGGCCGCTGGAGGAGTTTCCGACCACGGCGTCGACCTGGGCCATCAGGGACAGATAGCGCAGGGAGCCGAGCGAGGCGAAGACGCGGACATCATCCCGTCCGGCCGCCCAGCGGTCGAGAGCGGCCTCGACCGCCCCGCCGCCGGGATCGGCGTTGGGTCGGGTGACCCACTTCACGACCTCGCGCGGCAGGTCGTCCAGCCCGGCCAGCAGGGCCTGAAAGCGGCCGAGGCCGCGATCCGCCTCCAGCGTGACCGGATGCCAGGTGACCAGCAGATTCCGACGACCCAAGGGGGTCCCGAGCGTGGTCTCCAGTTCGGACCGGCCCAGCAGTTCCAGCCTGCGAAGCTGATCAAGGCCGGGACTGCCGACCACATGGATGCGCCACGGCTCCTCGCCCATGCGCGCGACCCGCGCGGCCGCCTCGGCGGTGGTCGTCAGATGCAGGTGGGCCAGCTTTGTCAGGGCATGGCGGATGGAGTCGTCGAAGGCCCCTTCGGTGACATCACCGCCGGCGATGTGAGCCAGCGGCACGCCGTGCAGGAGCGCGGCCTGGGCGGCGGCGAGGATCTCATATCGATCCCCCAGCACCAGCATGAGGTCAGGACGCAATCGCTCCAGCGCGCCTGAGGCCCCCTCGAGGCAACGAGCCATGGCGCGGGCGAGGTCAGCCGGGGCGTCTGATTCCAGCCCGAGCGGCACGCGTGCGTCGATGTCGAAGCCGTCGGCCTCGATCTGTTCGACCGTCAGGCCGAAACGCGGCTCCAGATGCGCCCCCGTGACGACCAGCTGCAGTTGGAGATCCGGAGCGGCGCGGACCTCGTGCATGACCCACTGCAGCAGGCCGTACTCGGCCCGCCCGCCTGTCACCACGCAGATACGCCTTTGAGTGCTCATGCCGGGATCAGGGCTGCGCTGCTGGGCAGGTTGATGACCCGCTCCGCCATCTCCTCGGCGACCGGCAACTCGTCCCTCGGGCAGGCGGCGTACATCGGCAGGCGGTGCATCAGGGTCCACAGCGGACGGGCGCCGAGCCCGACCGCGTTCAGCGCCTCCAGCACGGCGTCGCGGGTCGCGGCGTCGGGCCGATCCAGAAGCACGGCGTTGAGCCAGTGGTTGACCTCGGCGCCCGGTCGCGGCCGCAATACGTCGGCACCCTGCACTCCGGCGAAGGCGTCGGCGTAACAGCGGGCCAGTTGGGCCTTGCGCATGATCAGGCCGGGCAGTTGTTCCAGCTGCGCGCAGCCGAGGGCGGCGTTGAGGTTGGGCAGGCGGTAGTTCCAACCCGTTTCATCGTGATCGAAGGCCCACTGGTGAGGCACCTTGGCGGTGGTCGTCAGGTGCTTGGCGCGTCGTCCAAGAACTGGATCGTTGGTGAGCACCGCGCCGCCGCCGCCGGTCGTGACGATCTTGTTGCCGTTGAAGCTCAGCGCGCCCAATCGCCCGAAGGTCCCGGCGTGGCGGCCTGCCCAACGCGAACCGAGAGCCTCGGCGGCGTCCTCGACGAGAACCAGCCGCCAGCGCAACGCCAGCTCCAGCAGGCCGTCGACGTCGCACGGATGTCCGAACACATGCGTGATCACGAGGGCCCGGATCGGAGCCCCGGTCGTCCTGTTAACGCAGCCCCGCTCGGTCAGGCGGGCGACACGCTGCAGGTAGGCCTCCAGCCGCTGCGGGTCGACGCCGAGTGTCTCCGCTTCAGAGTCAACGAAATGGGGCGTGGCGCCGCGATAGATCACCGCGTTGGCGGTAGCGACGAAGGTCAGGGCTGGGACCAGGACTTCATCGCCGGAACCGACCCCCGCAAGGCGAAGGCAGACGTCCAGCGCGGCGGTGCCGTTCACTACAGCTACCGCCTTGGTCGCTCCCGTGAGGGCCTCCAGGTCGCGCTCGAGACGGTCGACATAGGGGCCGACCGAGGAGACCCATCCCGTGTCTATGCAGTCGGCGAGATACTCCTTCTCACGGCCGCGGAACTCCGGCGCGTGCAGCGGGGCGGGCATGGCGTCCGCAGGCGCCACGGCGCGGACGGCGGAGACGATCCGGTCGACGAGCTCACCCGCGCTCACAGCACGTACCGGTCGGTCTTGTAGCGGGCGAAGTTGGCGCGGTCGGAGAACCAGTCGATGGTTTCGCCGAGACCGCGCCTGAAGCCCTCGCCGCCGCCGTAGGCCGGCTCCCAGCCGGTCAGGGACCGCATCAGGCCGGCGTCGGCCCAGAGGCGTTCGACCTCGCTGGCCTCGGGCCTCAGCCGCTGATCGTCGGCGACGATTTCGACCTCACGGCCCATCAGTTCGATGATGGCCCGGGCGGTGTCGCCGATGGAGATCTCGAAGCCGCTGCCGGCGTTGACCACCCGACCGACCGCCGCATCGCATTCGGCCATGGCCTCGAAGGCGCGCGCCGTGTCGCTGACGAAGGTGAAGTCGCGGGTCGGATGCAGGGCGCCGAGGCGGATCTCGCGGGCGCCGGCGGCGATCTGGCTGATCACCGTGGGGATCACGGCGCGGGCCGATTGGCGCGGACCGTAGGTGTTGAAGGGGCGAAGCACCGAGACCGGCGTGCCGAAGGCGGCGTGGAAGCTGAGGGCGATCTGGTCGGCGCCGATCTTGGAGGCCGAATAGGGCGACTGGCCCTGCAGGGGGTGCTCCTCGGTGATCGGCACGAAACGGGCGGTGCCGTAGACCTCGCTGGTCGAGGTGTGGACCACCCGCTCGATGCCGAGATCGCGGGCCGCCTGGACGACGTTCAGCGTGCCCTTGATGTTGGTGTCCACATAGGTGTCGGGCGAGTGATAGCTGTACGGAATGGCGATCAGGGCGGCGAGGTGCAGGACCACGTCGCAACCGGTCATGGCCGTGCGCACGCCGTGGGGATCGCGCACGTCGCCGGCGAACACGTGGAGGTCGCGCCTGACCGGCTCGGGCAGGGCGTCCAGCCAGCCCCACGTGCCGAAGCTGTTGTACTGAACGAAGGCGCGCACGTCGCAGCCGCGGGCGATCAGACGCTCCGTCAGATGCGACCCGATGAAACCGTCGGCGCCGGTGACCAGTATCCGCTTTCCGTCGAGCTTCATCGTTCCACGCCCTGCTCCGCCCAAGGTGATTAGCGTCCATTAACGAACCGACAAAGCGGGGGCGGTCAGGGGCCGCGTTGCCATGCGCGGCGGCATGGTGTTGTTGGAGAGCATGATCCGTCGTCTCCGGCGCAGCCTTTCGCCCGTGGTCGCCGTCGCCGCCCTCGCCGCGGCGGCCTGCAGTCCGACGCCCGCCCCTCCCGCCATCGGCACCTCGACGCCTGAGGAGGCCCTGCGCCTCGCCTCCCTCACCGACCTGGACCAGAGGGTCGCGCGGGTGGCCTGGCGGCTGTCCGAGGCCAACGCCGGCCTGTGCCCTTCGGTCCGGCTGTCGGCCGGCTGGGCGCTGCATTCCGCGCGCCAGTACAGCCCTGCCCTGCGGCCGCACGCCGAAGCCCGCTTTGGCCTGGCGGGCCATCTGCCGGGCGTGCTCGCGGCGCCGCCGGGCTCTCCGGCCGCCGACGCCGGCCTGGAGGTCGGGGATGTCATTGTGGCGGTCGGCGGGCAGCCGCTGGCCGAGGGTGAGACCGCCGGCCGAGCCGAGTGGGACGGGCTGGAGGCCAATGTCCGGATCATCGACACGGCGCTTGGCGAGGGTCCGGCCAGCTTCACGGTCAGACACGGCGCCGAGGTGCGCGAGGTCGTGGTGCGGCCGCGCCGGGCCTGCGGCTACGAGGTCCAGCTGGATCCGTCCGACGAGCTGAACGCCCGCGCCGACGGCCGGCGCCTGTTCATCAGCACGGCGCTTGCCGGCTTCGCAGAGACCGACGACGAACTGGCCCTGATCCTGGGCCACGAGCTGGCGCACCATGTGCTGGGGCACCGTCCGTGGAACGAGCGCGGCGGGGCCGCCCGCCAGGCCAACGAAGGCGCCTGGCGCACCGCCGGGGGGGAAGGCGGAGCAGAACAGCAGGCGGACCGGGTCGGGCTCTACCTCGCCGCCCGCGCCGGCTATGATCCGGCCGTCGCCGCGCCCTTCTGGCGGCGCTTTGGCGCTTCCAACTGGCGGGTCCGCTTCCCCCAGGTGGGCCACGCCTCGGCGGAGTCCAGGGCGAGGGCGCTGGAAGCTGTCGAGCGTGAGATCGGGGAGAAGCGCCGGCTCGGCGGCGAACTCCTGCCCTGACGGTCAGACGCCGGCCAGCCGCTCGGCGGCGAGGAAGTCCTCAAGGCTGTCGATATCGACCGACCGTTCCGGGGGCATCTCCCAGGCCGCGGTCTCGCCGGGCCTGAAGAAGGCGCGCTCCCGGCGCAGCCAGGCCGCCTCGGCGGCGTAGACGGCGCCGTTCAGCATCCAGGCCGGGGGAAGGTCCTGGCGGCGCAGGCTGGCCCCCGCAGGCGGCTCGGCGAACGGCCGCAGCCGGCCCGTGTCGTCCTGGCGGCAGATCAGCCACGGATGCCCCGGAGCCGGCCCGACCGAGACGCAGGACGGCGCCCCGGAGCTGGCCATCCGCTCCAGCGCCCCGTCGATGTCGTCCGCGGTGCGCAGCGGCGAGGTCGGCTGCAGCAGGACGACGACGTCGTAGCCGGGCACGCGGTCCAGCGCGTCGAGGACGACGTCGACCGAGGCCGCATCGTCGCCCGACAGGGTCGGACTCCTGACGAAGGGGGCCTCGCAGCCGAGCTCCCCGGCGGCGCGGAGGATGGCGGGGTCGTCGGACGACAGGATCAGGCGGTCGACCCGTCGGGACCGTTGCGCGGCCTCGATCGTCCAGGCGATCAGCGGACGGCCCCGGAATGGGCGCAGGTTCTTGCCCGGCAGCCCTTTCGAGCCGCCCCGTGCGGTGATGACGGCGAGGACGCGTCTGTCTCCAGGCACCCTGATCTCCTGCCGGCGACCCTACGCCGACGGACTTCGGCGAGGCCAGTCGGGCCGCGGTCAAGCTTGACGAAGGTGGCTAAGGAGGCGTTAAGTCCCGCGCTCTTGGGGAGGACGGCATGAAGCCAACCGAACAACCAGCGCAGCGCACTGCCCCGGAACGCCCCCTCCGCCCACAATCGGCGGCCGGGCTGTATGGCGAAGTGCTTGTCCTGCCGCTGAGCCGGCCCGTCGCCGCCCCGCTGCGCGAGTCCAGGTCCTTTCTCTAGGCGCCGACGCTTTCGCGCACCTCCAGCCACGCCCCGACAATGTGATAGAGCGAGCTCGCCGGAGCGGGTTCGGCTATGAAGCCGCCATCCGGCTCCTGCTTGTCGCGCCATAGGCCCGTCGGCTCCAGATAGGCCTGCAACCCCCTGAGGGCCTGGGCGGCGTGGTCCGTCCGGCCCATGATCACCGCCGCCTTGATCCGCTCGGTCTGCGGCCACAGCCGCGCGCGGGCGGATCGCACGCCGAGGCTGTCGTCCAGCTCGTCGATGGCGACGCCGCGCGAGGCGCTGAGCCCCCGCAGGCCGACGTCGTACAGGCGCCGCGCCGTCGCGAGGACGCCGTCATCGCCCCGCGCCCGGCCCCAGCGGGTCAGCAGCCAGGCCCATTCGAACTGGTGCCCGGGCTCGACCAGCCGGCCCGCGTCGCCACCGGCCGGACGCCAGTCGGCATCGAAGAATTCGCGCAGGAAGCCGCCCTCGGCATCGATAAAGGCCCGCTGCGCCAGCTCCACGATGGCGTCGGCCATGGCCGTCCAGACGCCGCCCGGCTCCAGCGCCTCCCAGGCCATGCAGGCCTCGAGCAGGTGCATATGGGCGTTGGCCTGATAGGGGTGGGCCGCGTCCTCTCGCCAGCCGCCGCCGGGCAGGGCCAGCCGGGCCAGCGCCTCTCTCAGGGCATGGGCGCGGCCCGCGGCCTGGGGAGCGACGCCCGCTTCGGACGCCGCCGCCCAGGCCAGCAGGGCGAAGGCCTGGTCATACAGCGAGGCGGTGTCGTCGAGCACGTCGCCCGCGGGCGAGACACGGGTGCGGTACAGGCCGTCCGGGCGGCGGTTGGTGATCTCGAAGCGGTCCAGCCCGTCCTGCACCAGACGACGCCAGGGCCCCTGCCAACCCATGCGGCCGGCGACGCTGTAGACCCAGGCCTGGCGCATCTGCACACGGGCTCTTCGGAAGTCGCCGACGGGCCGTCCGTCGGCGTCGATAGCCTCGTGGAAGGCGCCGTCGTCGGCGACGCCCGTGGTGGCCCACAGCGGCAGGGCGTTGAACCGCATCCAGCGGTCGAACTCCGCCGCCCTGGCGTCAAGCGAGACCTCCTCGCCGGGGCCGCCCCGCACGTGTCCGGGCGAGAGCACGCGCAGGCGCTCGACAAGGCCCTTCACCTCCTGCGACCGGCTGAGATGGCAGACAAGCACGGCGTCCGGTTCGGCGATTATGGCCAGGTCGCTCACCCCCGCGGTGGCGATGACCATGCCCTCGGCGGCCCGGACCAGATTGGCCCCGTCCCCGTCGCCGCCGATCCACAGGCCGCGGCCGGCGCCGCCCGCGGCGGCCACCGCGTCCCACGCCCCCAGATCCGACCAGCCGAATTCGACCGGCAGAACGGAGACCCGGTCGCTCTTCTCCATGACCGCGTAGTCGATGGAGATGCGGGGAGCCTCGAGAAAGGCCGCGCCAAGCTCCAGCGTCGCCGCGCCGCCCTCCGGCAGCGCCGCCAAGGCCGCCTCCGCCACCCCGGCCGCAAGGGCGCGCAGTTCGGCGAGCAGAATGTCGGCGCGGACGACGAAATTGCCGCTGTTCCAGAGATAGCCCTCGGCCACATAGGCGCGGGCGCGACGTCGGTCCGGCTTTTCGACGAACCGCCGCACCGGGGCCAGGCCCGGCCCCTCCGGCTGGATGTAGCCATAGGCGGACGAGGGTTCGCTGGGGCGGATGCCGAAGGTCACGATACGCCCCTCCGCCGCAGCCCTTGCACCCTCGAGCACCGAGGCGCGGAAGCCTTCCGCATCGGGGATGTGATGGTCCGAGGCCACGAACAGCGCCAGGGCCTCGGGATCCTGCCGCGCGATCCAGGCCGCCGCCGCGGCGATCGCCGGCGCCGAGTCGCGGCCCGCCGGCTCGACCAGCAGGACGGCGTCCAGGTCGCCGAGCTGCTCGCGGATCGACAGGGCATGGTCGCGGCCGGCGACCACGACCACGCGTCCGCCGCCCTCGGTCAGCGGACCGACCCGCGCCAGGGTCTCCTGGAACAGCGAGTGCTCTCCGGCCAGGCTGAGGAACTGCTTGGGGCGCTGTTCGCGCGAGGCCGGCCACAGCCGGGTGCCTGCGCCGCCGCACAGGATCACCGGATAGATCGCCATCGCCTCGCCTCCCCCTTCGCCTCCCCCGCCGGGGAGCGACCATCGGGCGTCGTTCCTACACGCCGCATCCTAACAGTTGCCTCCCGCCGCGCCCAAGCGGCCCGGGTCGACCCATTTCAGTCCGCGGGGACGACGGCGACGATCGGCTCCGGCTCGCGCCAGGCCGCTGCGGGGTTAAGGGCCGCGGTCGCCTCCAGGAAGCTGCCCGGCTTCATCGAAGGCTCGGGCGCGGTGTGCAGGCCGACCACCCGGGCGAGGTCGGCGATGAAGCTGATGCAGTTGCGCCGCCTCAGGTCGTAGACCGAGCCCTCGGGCGAATTCCACCACTCGGCCCGGGCCTTCAGGGCGTGCCAGGTCACATCGTCCACGGTAACCTGCAGGAAGGGCCGCCCCTCATCGACGTAGCGGGCGTCCGGCGCGGTCACCACGCCTTCGCCGCGGACGAACAGCAGCTGCGGCCCGGGGCTCTTCGCGGTGAAGCCGGCGGACCAGTCGACCGGCTCGCCGGTGGCGTCGAGCGCCCCTTCGGCGTGC
Source organism: Pseudomonadota bacterium (assembly GCA_023416055.1). Classification (GTDB taxonomy): domain Bacteria; phylum Pseudomonadota; class Alphaproteobacteria; order Caulobacterales; family Caulobacteraceae; genus Brevundimonas. Next base: position 15,078 of record JAEZIH010000162.1, read on the forward strand.
ACATAGGCGTGTGGAAACAGCAGGTAGCCGCCGCGCACCCGGGCGCCGGGATGGGCGTAGAAGGTCACCGTCACCTCGGCCCAGGCCTGACCGGCGGTCAGCGCCAGCAACAGGGCGGGCCCGAGGGCGCGGAATAGTCTGCGGATCATGCGGCCTCCGGACGACGCCCCAGTGTGCGGTCCCCGCCCCCGAACGTGCAAGGGCCGCCGGGGATGCCCCGACGGCCCTGCCCTGTCCCTAAGGACCTTACCCTAGTGCGGCGAGGGCTTGGCCACCACGTCCGCCTCCCGCGGCGCCGAGCGGGCGCAGGCGAGCGCGAAGACGGTCAGCAGCACATAACCGGCCAGCGGCACGTAGAAGGCCGGATTGAACAGGGCCGCGGCGTCGTCGACGATCCGGCCGGCGATGTAGGGCAGCACGGCCCCGCCGACGATGGCGGTGCACAGCAGGCCCGAGGTGGCCGAGGCCGGAGCGCCCGAACGCTCCAGCGTCAGGGTGAAGATGGTCGGGAACATGATCGAGTTGAAGAAGCCCACGGCGATGGCCGCATAGGCCGCCGTTTCGCCCGAGGTCTGGGTCACGACCAGGCACAGCAGGGCGGCGATGGCGGTGTTCACCGTGAGCAGCAGGCCGGCGCGGACGCGGGTCAGCAGCAGGGCGCCGATGAAGCGGCCGACCATGGCCCCGCCCCAGTACAGGCTGACCATGCGGCCGGC
>JAEZIH010000180.1 GCA_023416055.1 Pseudomonadota bacterium
TACCTGCTCATGCCGCTGTCGACCGGCGAGACCTGGGTCACCCACCTTGGCATGACCGGCCGCTTCACCCTCGACGGCTCACAGCTCGGCGAGTTCGAGGAGGCCGCCCCCGTCGCCGGCAAGCACGAGCACCTCGGCCTGTGCGCCGTCCGCGCCGGCGCCACGACCCGCATCGGCTTCGCCGACGCCCGCCGCTTCGGCTTCATGGGCCTGATCCCGAGCGACGAGGTCGAGGCCCATCCGTGGTTCGCCGGCCTCGGCCCCGAGCCGCTCGGCAACGGCTTCTCCGGCGCTCATCTGACCGAGGCCTTCCACGGCAAGAAGCAGAACATCAAGGTCAGCCTGCTGGACCAGCGCATCGTCGCCGGCCTCGGCAACATCTACGTCTGCGAGGCCCTGTTCCGCGCCCGCATCTCGCCGCTCGTCGCCGCCGGCAAGGTCTCGAAGCCCCGGCTGGAGACCCTCGCCGCCGAAGTCCGCAACGTGCTCAACGACGCCATCGCCGCCGGCGGCTCGACCCTGCGCGACTTCGCCAACGCCGAGGGCGGCCAGGGCTATTTCCAGCACCGCTTCGACGTCTACGGCCGCGAGGGCAAGCCCTGCGCCCGCGACGGCTGCTCGGGGGTGGTCAGGCGCCTCGTCCAGGCCGGACGTTCCACCTTCTACTGCCCCGCCTGCCAGAAGCGCTGACGCCATGACCGACCACCGCCTCATCCTGTTCCGCGGCATGAACACCGGCGGCGTCCGCGCCCCGGTCGCCGAGCAGCGCGCCATGGCCGCCGACATGGGCCTGAAGAACCCCCGCACCCTCGCCGCCAGCGGCAACCTGGTGGTCGAAAGCGACCTGCCGCCGGGCCGCCTCGAGAGTGACATCGAGGCGGCCATGGAGAAGCGCTTCGGCCTGAAGATCGCCGCCGTCGTCCGCACCCCGCAGCAGTGGGCGAGCCTGATCGCCGCCAACCCCTTCCCGGACGAGGCGAAGGCCGCCCCCGCGAAACTGCTGGTCATGGTCATGAAGGACGGCGTGAAGCCCGGAGCCGTCGACGCTCTCCGCGCCCTCGCTGTCGGCGACGAGCGCGTCGAACAGGTCGGCGACGACCTCTTCTTCTGGCACCCCGACGGCATCGGCCGCTCCAGGATGGCCGAGAAGGCCCAGCCCCGCCTGATCGGCGTCGGCACCGGCCGCAACTGGAACACGGCGCTGAAGCTGGCGGAGATGGTCGGCCTTCCGTCCCGCTGACCGGCTCGCTATGCAGGCCGCAGATTGAGGAGATCCCGATGGCCGACGCCTACGACAACCTGCTGATCGAACGCCACGCCGACGGCTACGCCGTGGTCACCCTGAACCGGCCCGAGGCGCTGAACGCCCTGAACTCCGCCCTGTTCAAGGACCTGTCCGATTTCCTCGACAGCGTCGAGCACGACGACAGCGTCCGCTGCCTGATCCTCACCGGCTCGGGCGACAAGGCCTTCGCCGCCGGCGCCGACATCAAGGAGATGGCCGACCAGTCCTACGCCGACATGTACAAGGCCAACTTCTTCTCCCTCGGCCACGACCGCATCACCCGCTTCCGCAAGCCGATCATCGCCGCGGTCAACGGCTTCGCCCTCGGCGGCGGCTGCGAACTGGCCATGCTGTGCGACTTCATCGTCGCCTCCGAGAAGGCGAAGTTCGGCCAGCCCGAGATCAACCTCGGCGTCGCCCCCGGCATCGGCGGCTCCCAGCGCCTGACCCGCCTGGTCGGCAAGTCCAAGGCCATGGACATGGTCCTGACCGCCCGCATGATGGACGCCGCCGAGGCCGAACGCGCCGGCCTCGCCAGCCGCGTCGTCCCGCACGACCAGCTGCTCGACGAGGTCCGCAAGATCGCCGCGAAGATCGCCTCGCAGAGCCCGCTGGCGGTCATGGCCAACAAGGAAATGGTCAACGCCGCCCTCGAAACCACCCTGGCCCAGGGCGTCCAGTTCGAGCGCCGCCTGTTCCACTCCCTCTTCGCCTTCGAGGACCAGAAGGAGGGCATGGCCGCCTTCGTCGAGAAGCGGAAGCCGGAGTTCAGGGGGCGCTAGCTCTAAACCAACCCGGCTACCAGCCCCCGCTTCAGCGCTTGCTCGGCGTCGAGATACCAGTTCTCGCGCGCCTCCTTCTCGAGCTCATCCAGCGCCACTCCGCTGCCCTCGATCAGAGCTTCGAAGTCCGATCGCTGGACCTTCAGGCCGAGGTCGATCTCGGACAGCAGCGCCTCGACCCGTGGCCGCTCGTCGGCAAGGAAGTTGCTGAGTTCGAGGGTCTTCGCCAGCTTGCGGCAGTGGATCATCAGCACGCACTGGCGATCCAGCCAGCGGTCCTCGCGGCGGAAGCCCGACATGATGGTCGCCCCGGCCGAATAGACCGTGGTCTTGCCGAAGAAGAGCACGCGGCCGCCGTTCTGCTCGCGGTGCTGGCGGATGTCGGCGGCGATGCGCCGGCCGACGTCGGCGTCGCCGCCCACTGTGGTCAGCTCGACCACCACGGGGCCATCACCTTCGCGCGCGGCGTCGAACTGTTCGAGGAAGGCCTTCAACATGGCGTCGCCGACCTCGCCGTAGAGGCGCACCTGCGGCGTCAGAAGGGCTTCGGGAAAATCGCTCATTCTCGGATGGGGGACGGTGGCTGGCGGGGCGACAGCCGCCCCGCCGCCCCTTCTCGTTATTGGCGCTGCTTCTGGCGCTGCTGGTCTTGGCGCTGGCGCTGTTCGTCCTGACGCTGGCGCTGCTGGTCCTGGCGCTGCTGGCCGCCGGCCTGGCGCTGCTTCTGTTCCTGTTCCTGGTTCTGGTTGGGCATCTTCCTACTCCCTTGTTGGCGCGGGGAGTGCGCAGATGAGCAACCGGCCAGATCAGGCCTTGTTCCTGCACCTCTGACGCGTCCTCAGACCATCTGGTCGGGGTGGGTCTGGGTGCCGGGCGGACGGGCCCCCTCCTCGACCTCCTGGTAGTCGTCATCCGTCTCGTGGACCGACAGGATGCTCTCGCCCTCGGACATCAGCGGCGCGGCGGCGTCGGCGGCCTGGACGTCGGTCTTGGACGGCACCTTGAGCACGCGGGTCTCGCCGCCCTCGACGCCTACGGTCACGCGATAGATGCGCATGGTTCGCTCCTGGTCACTGCGGCTTGAGGACCACCTTGGTCCACTCGTCCGGATTGTCGTGGAAGTTGCGATAGCCCTCGGCGGCCTGCTCCAGCGGCAGGCGGTGGCTGATCAGGTCGGTGGTGTCGACCTTGCCCTCGAGGATCAGCTCCAGCAGGTGCGGCAGATATTTCTGTACGTGCGTCTGGCCAGTCCTGATGGCCAGCCCCTTCTGCATGAAGGCGCCGATCGGCAGCTTGTCGCCGATGCCACCGTAGACGCCGGGCACCGAGACCCGACCGCCCTTGCGGCAGGCCATGATGGTTTCGCGCAGGACGTGCTGGCGGTCGGTGCCCAGCTTCGTCTCCTGCTTGACCGCATCGATGATGTTGTCCGGCGAGAAGCCGTGAGCCTCCATGCCCACGGCGTCGATGCAGGCGTCCGGCCCGATGCCCGCGGTCATCTCCATCAGCGCCTCGCGCACCTTGACCTCGTGGTAGTTCAGCACCTCGGCGCCGTTCTTCTTCGCCAGCTCCAGGCGACGCGGCAGGTGGTCGATAGCGATGACGCGGGCGGCGCCCTGCAGGAAGCAGCTCTTGATGGTGAACAGGCCGACCGGGCCACAGCCCCAGACCGCGACCGTGTCGCCCGGCTCGATCTCCGCATTCTCGGCCGCCATCCAGCCGGTCGGGAAGATGTCGGTGAGAAACAGAACCCTGTCGTCGTCGACCCCGTCGGGCACGACCAGCGGCCCGATGTCCGAATAGGGAACCCGGACGTACTCGGCCTGGCCGCCGGCGTAGCCGCCGGTCATGTGCGAATAGCCGAACAGGCCGCTCATCGGATAGCCGTAGGCGATCTCCGACGCGTCCGACTTGTCGGCCGGATTGGAGTTGTCGCAGGCGGAGTACTGGTGCTTGCCGCAGAAGAAGCAACTGCCGCAGGCGATGACGAAGGGCACGACCACGCGCTGGCCGACCTGGAGGGTCGAGCGGGGGCCGACCTCCTCGACCACGCCCATGAACTCGTGCCCCAGAATGTCGCCGTTAGACATGCCCGGGATCATGCTGTCGTAGAGGTGCAGATCCGAGCCGCAGATGGCGGTCGAGGTCACCTTGATGATGGCGTCGCGGGGATTGACGATCTGCGGATCGGGGACCGTGTCCACCTGTACATTGTGCTTTCCGTGCCAAGTCAGCGCGCGCATGCGGGTCTCTTTCTTTGGAGTGGGGATCAGAGGTGGCGGTCGGCGCGCGGAGCCGCGTCAGGGGCCCGGGAGGTCGCGACCTCGCCCGTCTCCATCAGCTGCTTGAAACGGCGCAGTTCACGGCGCGCCTGGATGCGCGGCTCGCGCTGCAGCACCTTGGCGACGACCTTGCCGACCGGCCCGGCGGGCGGGTCGTAGCTGATGAAGACGCGCACCTCGGTACCCCGGGCGAAGGGGTTGTCGCGAAACTCGATCCAGCCTTCGTGATCGATGTCGCTCTCTTCCAGCGACCGCCAGGCGATATACTCGCCCGGCCGCTCCTCGGTGATCTCGCTGACCAGTTCGAAGTCGGCCCCGGCCGGCCCGGCGATGATCCAGCTGGACCGGCCGGACCCAAGCATTTCGACCGACTTCACATTTTCCATGAAGGCGGGCAGGTTCCGGAAGTCGCGCCAGAAGTCGTACAGCTCCTGGCGGGGACGGTTGATCATCACCGCGCGGACGCTGGCCGCCTCGTGGTCGCCCTCGATCCGATCCTTGTCGTGAAAGGCGGGCGAGGCGACATCGGCGTCGGTGGACATCGGGTGTTCGGACATGAAGGCTCCTTCCGGGGAGCCAACCCCTTCGCCGCCGCCTTCGTTCCGCGCCGACCAGACTCGCCTTGAACCCGGCCGGCCTTTCCGCTATAGGCCCGCGCTCTTGAGATTTTCGCGCCGTGGACAGGTGTTCCGCGGCGCTTTCCGTTAAGGTTTTCAGATGGCCAACAACCCCGGCGCCAAGAAGGCGATCCGCAAGATC
>JAEZIH010000235.1 GCA_023416055.1 Pseudomonadota bacterium
GTCCAGCTCCTGGGTCGAGGCCCAGTTGAAGGCCGTGATGTGCTCCTCGGTGACCATCGGGTCGTTGAGCTCATCCTTCTTGTAGTAGAATTCGATGATCGAGCGCGGCAGGGGCGTGCCCTCGTCGATGCCCAGACGCTGGCTCATCGAGCCGGCCACGATGTTGCGGCACACCACTTCCAGCGGGATGATCTCCACCTCGCGGATCAGCTGCTCGCGCAGGTTCAGCCGCTTGATGAAGTGATTGGTCACGCCGATGCCGTTCAGGCGCGACATGATGAATTCGCTGATCCGGTTGTTGATCACGCCCTTGCCTTCCAGCGTCGCCTTCTTCTGGGCGTTGAAGGCGGTGGCGTCGTCCTTGAAGTACTGGATCAGCGTGCCGGGCTCGGGGCCCTCGTAGAGGATCTTGGCCTTGCCCTCGTAGAGCTTCTTGCGCTTGACGTTCATCTTCACGGGTCCAGCGGGGCGCGCCAGAAACGAAAATCGCGCGGCCAGCGCGGAGGGTCTGGGCGGCGCGATCCGGAATCGGGCGGGCGGGAGAATTCGACGGGCCCTCCCTTACCGGAACGCGGGCTGCGACACAAACGGCAGGTCGGTTGAACCGCAAGGGTTTCCGTTGCGTTCGGCAATGGGGGGACTATAGACCTCCAACCGCGGCCACTTCGCGCCGCCTGACGGAGCCTGAAGACCCCCATGACCACCTTCGACGATCGGGAAAAGGGCTTTGAGTCCAAGTTCGCCCTCGATCAGGAACAGGAATTCAGGGCGGTCGCCCGGCGCAACAAGCTGCTCGGCCTGTGGGCGGCCGAGAAGATGGGCCTGTCGGCCGAGAGCGCCGACCAGTACGCCGGCGCCGTGGTCCGCGCCGACTTCGAGCAGCCAGGCGAGGAAGACGTCTTCCGCAAGATCGCCCAGGACTTCGAAGGCGCTGGCCTGACCGTCTCCGAGGGTGAAATCCGTCGCAAGATGGACGAGCTGGCCTCGGTCGCCCGCGAGCAGATCCGCAACGACGGTTGAACCGACGAAAGGCCGCAGCCTTGCGGCCGCGGCCTTTCAGGACGGATCGATTGGGGACGACCCGTCGCCGGCGCCGTGTGGGGGAGGGGCGACGCCGGAATTCCTGCCCGTCAGCGAGGCGCGGCCACCGCGTCCACCGCGTGCACCACCCCGTTCGACGCCGCCACGTCCGCCTCGACCACGCGCAGCATTCCGCCCGCCCCGTCGGTCAGTTCCAGCGAACCGTCGGCGGCGACCTTCACCGTCAGCGTCCCGCCCTCCAGCGTCGTCAGCGCCAGGCTCCCGCCGCCTGCCTCGACGCGCTCGATCAGCCGGGCCCCGTCCAGCCGGCCCGGAACCACATGATAGGACAGCAACCGCCGCAGCTCCGGCAGGCCCGCCTCGCTGGTCAGGAACTCGCGCCGTTCGGCCGGGATCTTCTCGAAGGCGGCGTTGGTCGGCGCGAACAGGGTGAACGGCCCGGCCCCGTCCAGGGTCTCCGCCATGCCCGCCGTCTGCAGGGCGCTTACCAGGGTGGTGTGCTCGGCGTCGCGCGAGGTCAGGTCCAGCACCGTCTCGCCTGACGGCGCCGCCGGTTCGGCGGCGGGAGGCCGGGCGGCCGGCTTCTCCGGCGCCGCCTCGCGATCGCACCCCGCGAGGACCAGCGTCATCGCCGCCAGCGTCGCGGCCGCAGGACGTATGCAGGTCATTCCAGCCTCCCTCCAACGCCGTTCTCCCGGGCGTCATGAGGAATATGGCTCAGGCTGGAAAAGGATGCGTCGCTGCGGCGATTTTGTGCGTGGTCACGGCAGGAAGCGCGCCAGCACGCCCCACGCCTCCGCCTTCTCGCCGTACGGCCGCGTGTGCGCCGGGCTGGAGGACGGCAGGTCGATCAGCTCCGCCCCCGTCTCGCCCGCCAGCACCGCCCGCCCCAGCCGCGCCGCCGTTCCGCCGTTGAAGGCCACCGCCCGCAGGGCCGGCAGGCCGGCGACAAGGCCTCTCAGGTCCGCCTCCTCCGGCCGCCGGATCGCCGCGTCCAGGCTGCCGGGCCGCTCGGCGCTGGCCACCACGTCCCACAGGCCGATCCCGGCCGCCCGCAAGGCGGCCAGCCGCTGGTCGTAGGGCAGGGCGGCCAGGTCGCGCCCGATGACGCCGCCGACCAGCCGCCAGAACGCGTTCCGCGGGTGTCCGTAGTACTGCCCCGCCTTCAGCGAGGCGTCCCCCGGCAGGCTGCCGAGGATGAGCAGCCGCGTCCCGGCGTCGACGACCGGCTCGAAGGCCCGCTTGCGCGTCACCCGGCCCCGAACACCCGCTCGAACACCGTGTCGACGTGCTTGGTGTGGTAGCCGATGTCGAACAGCGCCTCCAGCTGCGCCTCCGGCAGGATCACCCGCGGATCGGCCTTGAGGAAGTCCAGGAACCGTCCCTCGCCGCGCCACACCTTCATGGCGTTCTCCTGCACCGCCGCATAGGCGTCCTCGCGGCTCACCCCGGCCTGGGTCAGGGCCAGCATGACGCGCTGCGAGTGCACCAGCCCGCCCAGGCGGTCGAGGTTCTTCGCCATGTTGTCCGGATAGACGTTCAGCCGCTCGACCACGCCGGCCAGCCGGTGCAGGGCGAAGTCCAGGTGGATGGTGGCGTCCGGCCCGATGCCGCGCTCGACCGACGAGTGGCTGATGTCCCGCTCGTGCCACAGGGCGACGTTCTCCATCGCCGGCGTCACCGCCGAGCGCACCAACCGGGCGAGGCCGGTCAGGTTCTCGGTCAGGATCGGGTTGCGCTTGTGCGGCATGGCGGACGAGCCCTTCTGGCCCTTGTCGAAGAACTCCTCGGCCTCCAGCACCTCGGTGCGCTGCAGGTGGCGGATCTCCACCGCCAGCCGCTCCACCGACGAGGCCACCACGCCCAGCGCCGCGAAGAAGGCGGCGTGCCGGTCGCGCGGGATCACCTGGGTCGACACGGGCTCGACCTGCAGCCCCATCTTGTCGGCGACATAGGCCTCCACCGCCGGATCGACGTTGGCGAAGGTCCCGACCGCGCCCGAAATGGCGCAGGTGGCGATCTCCTCGCGCGCCGTGACCAGCCGCCGCCGCGCCCGCTGGAACTCGGCGTGATAACCGGCCAGCTTCAGGCCGAAGGTCACCGGCTCGGCGTGGATGCCGTGCGAACGGCCCACGCACGGGGTCAATTTGTGCTCCTTCGCCCGGGTCTCCAGCGCCGCCAGCACCCGGTCGACGCCCTCGATCAGCAGGTCCGCGGAACGGCTCAGCTGCACCGCGAAACAGGTGTCCAGCACGTCCGAACTGGTCATGCCCTGGTGCAGGAAGCGGGCCTCGTCGCCGACGATCTCCGCCACGTGGGTCAGGAAGGCGATGACGTCGTGCTTGGTGGTGCGCTCGATCTCGTCGATGCGGTCGGCGTCGAACACCGCATCCTTGCCCTTGGCCCAGATCGCCTCGGCCGCCTCGACCGGGATGACCCCCAGCTCGGCCATCTTTGTCGCGGCGTGCGCTTCGATCTCGAACCAGATCCGGTACTTGGTCTCCTGCGACCAGATGGCGACGGCGTCGGGGCGGGAATAGCGCGTGATCATGGGCGCGTCGTGTCGGTCCCGGGGCCCCGCGAGTCAAGCGCAGCTTGTGCGTCGGCCCCGTGAACTCGGCCATCCGCGGGTGGCGCGGGGACCCGTTGCGGCCTACTCCTGACGCCGACGGAGGGACTCATGGAACTGATCATCGGACCGCGCCTGTACTCCACCTGGTCGCTGCGCCCGTGGCTGGTGCTGAAACGCTGCAAGGCCGACTTCACCGTCCGCGAGATCGATATCTATTCGCCCGAGGGCCAGGTCGAGCTGGAGCGCATCTCGCCCTCCCGCCTCGTGCCGCTGCTCAAGGTCGAGGGCGAAACCATCTGGGACTCCATGGCCATCGCCGTCTGGTGCGCTGAACGCTATCCGGAAACGCCGCTCTGGCCCTCCGATCCCCACGCCCGCTGGCTAGCCCGGTCGGCGGCCTGCGAGATGCACGGCGGCTTCATGGGTCTGCGCACCGACTGCGGCATGGGGCCGGACCACACCATGGTCGGCCCCGACCGCTCGCCCATGCCCGCAAGTCCCGCGGTCGAGCGCGACATCCGCCGCATCGTCTCCCTGTGGCGCGAAATGCGCGCCCGCTTCGGCGCCGGCGGCCCGTACCTGTTCGGCGAATGGTCGGTCCCCGACGCCTTCTTCACCCCGGTGGCCACCCGCCTCCGCCACTACCAGGTCGACCTCGCCGCTTTCGGGGACGAGGACGGCGCGGCCGCCTCCTATCGCGACGCCCTGCTGGCCCAGCCGGACTTCCTTGAATGGACCGCAGAAGCCTTGCGTTAACCGCGCGCCGGAACCGCGCCTTAAGACAACGCCGCTATCCGTGGACCCTCAGCCGCTCACGTGCGTTCAGGGTCAGTCATGACGATGCCCGTTGAACATCCCCAGCCTCGCCGACCCAGCCTGATGGTCTACGGGCTGATGATCGTGATCGCCTGCTGCCTGCCGGCCCTGCTGCTGGTCGGGCTCTAGCCGCCGACCGCCGGGGTCGAGGCCATCTCCAGCGGCTGGACCGGCTCGGGCGGCACATAATCGAGCGACAGCGGGATCAGGGTCGCGCCCGAGGCTACGGCGTCGAGGGTGTTCAGCGGCCGTCCGTTCAGCCGCTGATAGATCCAGTAGGCCGCAACCACCTTCTCCACATACTCACGCGCCTGCGGCACGTCGATCGTCTCGATCAGCAGCAGCGGGTCGGCGTCCTGGCCCAGCTTGCGCACCGCCGCCACCATCGGGCCGGGCCCCGCGTTGTAGGACGCCGCCACCCTCAGCAGGTCGCCGTTGATGGCCGGCATGGCCAGCACCTTGTTGACATAGGCCTGGCCCAGACGGGCGTTCACCGCCGGGTCGTACAGCCGGTCGGGGTTGCTCACGAACGAACGGTCTCCCGCCAGTTCGGCCGCCGTGGTCGGCATCACCTGCATCAGGCCGTAGGCCCCCACCGCCGAGCGCGCCCGGGCGTTGAAGTCGGTCTCCTTGCGGGCGATGGCGTAGACCAGCGACCGCTCGATGGTGAAGCCGCCTTCTGGCTGGATGTCCGGCTGCGGATAGCGCATCGCGTCGATCCGGCGGGCGTCCTCGCTAACGCCGGTGACCCGCGGGCCGAGAGCCCGGCCCAGGGCGGCCCACAGCTCGCGGGCCCGGTCGTTCAGGGCCGAGCGCAGGCCGGTCCGCAGCTCGTCCCGGGCGTCCGCCCCGCGGCCCACTTCGTAATAGGCCACCGTGCGCCGGGCACGGTCGTCCGAGCGGATGAAGGCCGCCAGCTCCTCGGCGTCGACGCCCGGCTCCTCCGGCTCCCACGAGGCGCGTTGCAGCACCGCCTCGTAGGGCCGCGGGCCCAGATTCTCGATGACCGGCTCCTCGCCCAGCTTCCGCAGGGCGATCTGGCCGTAGAAGGTGGCCGGCCAGGCGCCGGCGCGGCGCAACAGGCGCTGCACGTGGTCGTGCTGGCCGGACTGGCCGGCGCTGCGGGCCGCCCAGAAGGCCGCGCCCGACCGCACCCAGCCATCCTCGGTCGGGTCGTCCAGCACGCGTTCGAAGGCGGTCTTGGCGCGGGCGAACTCGCCCAGCCGGTACTGGGCCAGGCCCACCACCCACCAGTCGCCGATCTGCTCGCCCAGGGTCACGGCCCCGTGCAGGTCGTCGTTGTTCAGGGCGATGCGCGCGACCTTGGTCGGGTCGTTGGCCGAGGCCCCGCCGCCGGCCGCCACGACGCTCGACCAGCTGCGGCCGCTGACGCTCGAGGGCCGCCGCGGCTCGGGCGCGCCGTCCGGGCGCCTCCGCAGGGCCAGGTTGTAGGCGCGCGGCGCCACCGGCAGGTCGGAATACTCCTCCAGCCACGCGGCCAGTTCATCGTAGGTGGCCGCATAGTCGGGGTGGAACAGGCGCTCGAACTCCACCTGCCCCAGCAGCACGCGGTCCTGCGCCTGCCGCGCCGAGGCGCGCGCCGCCTCCAGGTCGCCGCGCCGCAGGGCGTCGAAGGCCGTGGTGTAGCTCAGGCGGTCCGCGGGGCTCAGGGCCGAGACCACGCTGCGGCGGTCGTTCTCGTCGGCGTGGGCGGGTAGGGCGGCGCCTATACAAACGGCGAACGCCAGCGCGGTCCTCGACGCGGAAAAAGCGCGGCGGAAATCAAACGGCACTGCGGCGGCCCCCCTCTGAGCGTCTTCGGGATCGTCTCGACTCGATCCAGTCGGCGCTGTTCGTTCGGTCGTCAGGCCAGAAAGGCGCCACAGCCCCGGCCCATGTCAAGGATTCACGCTTTTTGGGGCGGTTTTGAGTCGTCCGGATTAACGAGCTTCGCCGTTGTCCAGCCGCGCCGCGAGCGACAGCATGTCCGCCCAGGCCTGCCGCTTGGCCAGCGGCTGACGCAGCAGGAAGGCCGGATGCAGTGTCGGCAGGGCGGGCGCCGCTACCCCGCCTTCGCCCAGCCGCCACTCGCGCCACTGACCCCTCAGCTTCAGAATCCCCTCGTCCGTGCCGAGGATGAATTTCGACGAGGCCGCGCCGACCAGCAGCACCGCCTTCGGCTTCAGCAGGGCGAAGGCCCGCTCCACGAACGGCGCGCAGGTGGCCTGCTCCGCCGGCGTCGGCGTCCGGTTCCCCGGCGGCCGCCAGAACACCGTATTGGTGATGAACACCCGCCCCTCCAGCCCGGCCTCGGCCAGCATCCGGTCCAGCAGCCGACCGGCCTTGCCGACGAAGGGTTGGCCGCGCTCGTCCTCCTCGGCCCCGGGGCCCTCGCCGACGATCAGCACCTCGGCCTGCGGATTGCCGCGCCCGAATACCGACTGCCGCGCCCCCAGCCCGCGCAGGGGACAGCCCTCGAACGCCGCGACGGCTTCCGCCAGCGCCTCCAGCGTGTCCGCTCCCGCGGCCAGTCGCCGCGCTTCCGCCGCGGCGTCGTCGCTGTCGGCCGCCGGCGTCACCGCCGAGGTCGCCCGCTCGACGGCCTTCAGCGCGGGCGGGACCTGCACGTGGGTCCGGTCGACCGGGGCGTCGCCATAGCAGGCGTCGACGCCTGCATCGCGCCAGAAGGCGAGCAGGCTCTCTGCGGCGGCGGTGTCGAGGGGCTGGGCGGACATGGCTCGGGCACAGGGATAGTCCTTGACCGCCCTCGCGTCACCTAAGGATAAGGCGCATACATCGAAGCACACCGACCGTGAGGGAATTCAGGGGCATGGCCGAACAAGCGATCGAGGGCGGCGCGGCGAACGCGTGGCAGGAAGCCGTCATCGACAAGCTGCCTCCGCTGGAGGCCCTGGCCGGCGTCGAGCGCGAGGTCATGGAGTACGACGTGGTGATCGTCGGCGGCGGCCCCGCCGGCCTCGCCGCCGCCCTCCGCCTGAAGCAGCGCGCGGAAAAGGACGGCCGCGAAATCTCTGTCGCCGTGCTGGAGAAGTCGGCCGAGATCGGCGGCCACATCCTTTCGGGCGCCGTCATCGACCCGAAGGCCCTGACCGAGCTGTTCCCCGACTGGAAGGAGCGCGGCGCCCCGCTCGAGACCCCGGTGACCAGGGATCGCTTCCTCGTGCTCGGCCCGCAGGGCCAGGCCGACCTGCCGATGTTCCTGCTGCCGCCGATGATGCACAACGACGGCTGCTATATCGCCTCCCTCGGCAACCTCTGCCGCTGGCTGGCCGAGCAGGCCGAGGCGCTGGGCGTCGAGGTCTATCCCGGCATGGCCGCCAGCCACGTGGTCTGGGACGAGCCGACTGGCCGGGTGAAGGGCGTCGTCGCCGGCGTCTTCGGCATCGACCGCGAGGGCAAGCCCAACGGCGACTTCCAGCCCGGCATCGAACTCCACGGCAAGTACGTCTTCATCGCCGAGGGCGTGCGCGGCTCGCTCGCCAAGACCATCATGGCCCGCCACAACCTCTGCGACGGCTCCGAGCCGCAGAAGTTCGGCATCGGCATCAAGGAGCTGTGGCAGGTCCCCGCCGAGAAGCACCAGCCGGGTCTGGCCCAGCACACCACCGGCTGGCCGCTGGACGAGAACACCGGCGGCGGCAGCTTCATGTACCACTTCGGCGACCGCTACGTGGCCGTCGGCTATGTGGTGCACCTGAACTACCGCAACCCGTTCCTGTCGCCCTTCGACGAGTTCCAGCGCTTCAAGCACCACCCCTCGATCGCCGAGCACCTGGAGGGCGGCGCGCGCATCTCCTACGGCGCCCGCGCCATCACCGAGGGCGGCTTCCAGTCGGTGCCGAAGCTGGCCTTCCCGGGCGGCGCCCTGATCGGCTGCTCGGCCGGCTTCGTGAACGTGCCGCGCATCAAGGGCAGCCACAACGCCATGAAGACCGGCATGCTGGCCGCCGACGCCGCCTATGACGCGGTGGTCGCCGGCCGCGCGGGCGACGAACTGGTCGAGTACCAGTCGGCCTACGAGAACAGCTGGGTCTACAAGGAGCTGAAGCGGGTCCGGAACGCCAAGCCCCTGCTGTCGAAGTTCGGCACCACCCTCGGCGGCGCGCTGGGCCTGTTCGACATGTGGTTCCAGACCCTGTTCGGCGGCCTGTCGCTCTTCGGCACCCTCAAGCACGGCAAGACCGACGCCGCCTCCACCGAGCCGGCCGCGAAGCACAGGCCGATCGCCTATCCCAAGCCGGACGGAAAGCTGTCCTTCGACAAGCTGTCCTCGGTCTTCATCTCCAACACCAACCACGCCGAGGACCAGCCGGCCCACCTGAAGCTGCTCGACCCGTCCGTGCCGATCCGGGTCAACCTGCCGAAGTACGGCGAGCCGGCGCGCCTCTACTGCCCGGCCGGCGTGTACGAGGTGGTCTACGGCGACGAGGCCGCGAAGAGCGATCCGCGCTTCGTCATCAACGCCCAGAACTGCGTCCACTGCAAAACCTGCGACATCAAGGATCCGTCGCAGAACATCGTCTGGACCACGCCCGAGGGCGGCGGCGGGCCGAACTACCCGAATATGTGACGCCGGGCAGGCGAGGGGGCCTTGCCGAGAGCGCATAATCCGGGGAGGCTCCCGGCCATGCGACCGACGTCCCTTCGCCTGCTCCTTTCCGGCTGCGCCTTCCTCGCCATCGCCTCCGCCGCGACGGCCCAGGACGCGCCCGTCATCGTCGATCCGCCGCTGCGAGGGCCTGAAATCGTTCCGCCCGCGGACGGTGACGCCGCTCCGACTCCCGAGGTCGTCGTCGAGGACCCCGACGCCGCCGCGTCAGCCGAGGCTGAAACCCCCGCCATTCCCGAGGTCTGGGCCCCCGCGCCCTTCACCGCCGACGGCCGCTCCGCCTACGGCCTGTACCTCTCGGGCCGGATCGCCACCTACCGCGGGCACCGCGACACCGGCGCCGAACTGC
>JAEZIH010000292.1 GCA_023416055.1 Pseudomonadota bacterium
CCGAGGGAGGCTGGCGCTTCGCGCCCGAACCGCTGCGCATCCGCGACGAAGCCGGCCAGCCGCTGTGGACGCGTCATCCCGAGCGCGACATCGCCGTGATGGAGGTTTCGGCCCCGCCGGCCTTCGCTCGAGCGGCCGTGCCGTTGGGCTGGCTGGCGGACGCCAACGCCATTGACGCCTGGCAGGTTGGGCCCGGCGACGAGCTGATGACGCTCGGCTATCCGCTCGGCTACTCGGCCAATACAGCGGGCTTTCCCATTCTGCGAATCGGCCGGGTGGCGTCGTGGCCCCTGACGCCGATCACGGCCTTTCCGACCTTCCTGCTGGACTTTCCGGTCTTCCCCGGCAACTCGGGCGGACCGGTGTTCTGGACGCCGGCGGCGCGCAAGGCGCCCGGATCGTTCCAGCCCGAACATCCCTTCATCGCCGGCGTGCTGACCTCCGAGGTGCGGCCGGGCGACGACCCGCTCGGCATCGGCATCGTCGCCCATGCGGCCTATGTGCGAGAGGCCATCGCCTTGCTGGACGAGCCCGCGGGGCCCTGATCAGCCCGCCAGCACCTCGACGCTCATCCGCTCCAGCAGGGCGCCGCCCTGGCCCACCGCGGCCAGACGGCTGGAGGCGTGGCCCAGCACGTTGGCGGCGTAGACCTCGTACAGGGCGATCTTTCCCTCCAGCCATGCGGCGTCGCCCTCGCCCCTCTCGAGAGCGGCCTGGGCCGCCAGCGCGCCCCTGGCCAGCAGCCAGCCGCCGACCACGTCGCCCATGAGGCGCAGGTAGGCGTCGGCCCCCGCCAGCACGTCGGCGGCGCGCGCGGGATCGGCCTTGGCGTCCAGCAGCCACAGGGTCGCGTCCTCGACCGCCTCGATGGCGTTGGCCAGCCGCTCAACCGGCTTGCCGGCGTACAGCCGCGGCAGCAGGGCGAGGGCGTCCTTCATCTCGGCAATCAGGGCGCGGGCCGACTCGCCGCCGTCCTGGGACAGCTTGCGGCCGACCAGGTCCATGGCCTGGATGCCGTTGGTGCCCTCGTAGATCGGGGCGATGCGGGCGTCGCGATAGTACTGGGCCGCGCCGGTCTCCTCGATGAAGCCCATGCCGCCGTGCACCTGGACGCCCAGGGAGGCGACCTCGACGCCGACGTCCGTCGACCACGCCTTGGCGATGGGGGTGAACAGGTCCTCGCGGCCCTTCCAGCGGCGACGGTCCTCCTCGGTTTCCGCATGCCGCGCCAGATCGGCGGCGACGCCGGTGGACAGGCAGATGGCGCGGGCCGCGGCGATCTTCGCCTTCATCACCGACAGCATGCGACGCACGTCGGGATGGTCGATGATGGCCGCCGCCTGTCCGGTCCACGTGGATCGGCCCTGCATGCGCTCGCGGGCGTAGGCGAGGGCGTGCTGATAGGCCCGCTCGGCTATGCCGACGCCTTCCATACCGACCGCCAGCCGGGCGGCGTTCATCATCACGAACATGTGGGCCAGGCCCTGGTTCGGCTGGCCGACCAGCTCGGCCGTGGCTCCCTCGTAGGCCATGACGCAGGTCGGCGAGCCGTGGATGCCCAGCTTGTGTTCGACGCTGACCGGCCGGAAGGCGTTGCGCTCGCCCAGCGACCCGTCGGGGTTCACCAGATGCTTGGACGCCAGAAACAGGCTGATGCCCTTCGGTCCCGGCGGGGCGTCGGGCAGCCGGGCCAGCACCATGTGGATGATGTTGTCGGTGGCGTCGTGGTCGCCCCAGGTGATGAAGATCTTCTGGCCGCTGAGGGCGTAGGTCCCGTCGCCGTTGGGAACCGCCGTAGCGGTCAGGGCGCCCAGGTCCGAGCCGGCCTGCGGCTCGGTCAGCACCATGGCGCCGGTCCATTCGCCGGACACCAGCTTCGGCAGGTAGGTCGCCTTCTGGGCCTCGGACCCGACCTGTTCCAGCGCCTCGATCGCGGCTAGCGACAGCATGGGGCACAGGCCAAAGGCCATGTTAGCGGCATGGACCGTCTCATAGGCGGCCAGCTCCAGCGCCCTGGGCAGCTGCTGCCCCCCGGCGTGGGCGGGGGCCGACAGCCCGGTCCAGCCGCCCTCGGCGAACTGCCGGTAGGCGTCCGCAAAGCCGGGCGCCGCGGTCACAGCGCCGTCGACGCAGGTCGCGCCCTTCTGGTCGCCGACCCGGTTGAGCGGAGCAAGGACCTCCTCGGAGAACTGCCCCGCCGCCTCCAGCACCGCGCCAAGCAGCTCGCGGTCGTAGTCGGGGAAGGCGCCGGTCGCCGCCACGGCGTCCAGCCCCGCCACCTCGGTCAGGGTGAAGATCAGATCGCGGACGGGGGCGCGGTAGGTCATTCGGCTCGCCTTCTGGAACGGTGCGCCCGTTCATGCCGTCTTGCCGCCGGGTCACGCAAGGCGCGCTTGGCGATCGGCGGGCGCTGGGGCAGGCTGGCGCCGTTCAGGGATTGGGAGAAACGCCATGGCCGAGCCGCGCAACCGCTATTCGACCGTATCGCTGGTCCTGCACTGGCTGATCGCCGCCCTGGTGGTGCTCCAGATCGTCCTCATCCAGGCGCACGAGGCGACGGAGGGGCCGATCTCGCGGGAGTTCGTCAACATCCACAAGTCGGTCGGGCTGAGCATTCTCGTGCTTACCCTGTTCCGCCTCGGCTGGCGGATCGCCAATCCGGCCATACCGCTGCCGGCCGAAACCCCGCGCTGGCAGAAGCTGATCGCCCGGGGGACACACGTGTTGTTCTACGTCCTGCTGCTGGCCATGCCGCTGGTGGGCTGGGCGGCGTCCTCGGCGGCCGGGCGGGAGATCATCTGGTTCGGCCTGTTCGAATGGCCCGCCCTGCCGGTCGGCGGGGGCCGCGAGACGGCCCGCAGCCTCATGGGCCTGCATGAAATTTCAGCCAAACTCTTGATCGTCCTGGTCGTCCTGCACGTCCTCGGCGGGCTGAAGCACCACTTCATCAACCGCGACAACGTGCTGCACCGGATGATTCCGCTGATTCCGCGCCGACCGTGACTTCGACCGGGGCTTGCCTCGGCCCGGCGGCGGGGGCATCACCTCGAGCTCAGCAGCGGAGCGGCCCCATGCCCGGCGGCGACATCCAGCGCGGCGCGACGGACGCCATGGCCGCCGAGGCCCTGGCGCGGGGCGGACTGGTGATCCTGCCGACCGAGACGGTCTACGGCCTCGCCGCCGACGCTTCCAATCCCGCCGCCGTGGCCGCCATCTTCGAGGCCAAGGGCCGGCCGCGCTTCAACCCCCTGATCGCCCACGTGGCCGACGCCGCCCAGGCCGAGACGATCGCCGTCTTCGACGCCCGGGCCCGTGCGCTGGCCGAGGCCTTCTGGCCCGGGCCGCTGACTATCGTCGCCCCGATCCGCGACCGCGCCGCCGTCTGCGACCTGGCCCGCGCCGGGCTGGACAGCGTCGCCGTCCGCGTGCCGGGCCACGCCCGCGCCCGCGCCGTCATCGCCGCCATCGGCAAGCCGGTGGTCGCGCCCTCGGCCAATCGCTCGGGCCGGCCCAGCCCGACCACCTTCGACGACGCCGTGGAGGAGACCGGCCACGCCGCCGCCGATGCGGTGGACGGCGGGCCGTGCGCGGTCGGTGTCGAGTCCACGGTGGTTTCGGTGCTGGACGGCCGCGTCGCCCTGTTGCGCCCGGGTTCGGTGACGCGCGACGAGATCGAGGCCGTCGCCGGTCCGCTGGACACAGGGGGGGAGGGGCATCGCTCCCCCGGCCGCATGACCCTTCACTACGCCCCCGACGCGCCCGTCCGCATCGAGGCGGAGGCGGCGCGAGACGGCGAGATCCTGCTCGGCTTCGGCCCGGATATCGGCGAGGCGCGCTGGAGCCTGAGCCCGGCCGGCGATCTGCGCGAGGCAGCCGCCAACCTGTTTCGGCGGCTGCGCGAGGCCGACCGCGAGAAGCCCGTCGGCATCGCCGTCTCGCCGATCCCGGCGCATGGGCTGGGCGAGGCCATCAACGACCGCCTGAAGCGCGCCGCCGGACACGTCGGCTAGGGCTCACCGCCGCCGGGTCGCCAAGGCCCAGGCGATCGTGGCCAGGCTGACGGCCAGCAGGGCGGCCCCCAGCGCGTCCCACAGGCCGTCGTCCAGCAGGGCGCCGACCAGTCCGGTCAGACTGAGCGTCCCGATCACCAGCGGCGTCCCGAAGATGGCGCGCCAGGTCAGGTCCTTGCGGCTCATGCGGAGGTCCTCCCCCGACGGGCCAGCCACAGGTAAAGGCCCGAGCCCAGCACCACGATGGTGACGAGGTCGAGCAGGGCCCAGACGATCTTCAGCGGCAGGCCGCCGTAGTCGCCGAAATGCAGCGGCTGCGACAGGGACAGGGTCTTCACGTACCAGGGCGTCGGTGCCACCGCCGCCAGCTCGCCCGTGCGGGCGTCGATCAGGGCCGGGGTGGTCAGGTGGGCGGTCAGCGGCGAGTCGCCGTGGAAGAAGACGGCGTAGTGGTGCTCGGTGGAGTATGTCGAACCGGGGAAGGCCACGAACTGCAGCTGCATGCCCGGCAGGGCTTCCTGCGCCCGGCGCACGGCCGCGTCGAGCGAGCTCCGTTCCGTCAGGGCGACGGGGGCGTCATAGGCCCGGGTCAGCTCCTTCAGGGCGGTGTCCTTCCAGTAGGCGATGATCGGCACGGCCAGGGTGTTGACCACCCCCGTCACCCCGACCACCAGCACCCAGGCCACGGTCACCACGCCCAGCAGGTTGTGATAGTCCAGCCACCGCGCCCGCGCCTTCTTCGAGGCCCGCACCGTGCCGAACGGCAGGCGGCGCATGAAGGGGGCGTACAGCACCACCCCTGACACGACGGCTGTGACCAGCATCAGTCCCATCAGGCCGAGGAACAGCATGCCCGGCAGGCCGAGGAACATGTCCGTGTGCAGCTGGAGCAGGAACTCCATCACCGGATGACCGGCCACGAGCGGCGCGGGATCGCCGCTGGTGCGGTCGATCGGCTGGAAGGTGTACTGGCCCGCCTGGGCGCCGGGATCGACGCTGGTGACGTTCACCACCGGCCGGTCCTCGTCGAAGCTCATGAAGGCCGGGACCCCGCCGGGGTGGCGCGACAGGGCGGCGTCCAGCACCTGGTCGAGGTCAAGCTGCCGCCCCTCGGCGGCGGGCTGCCAGTCGTGACGCAGCAGGACCTCGTCGATCTCGTGCGAGAAGACCAGCGGCAGGCCGGTGAGGCAGAGCATCAGCAGGAACAGTGTCGAGACCAGGCTCGACCACCTGTGCGCCCAGGCCCAGCCGCGGAGGGTCCGCGTCTTCACAGGCTCAGAAGTCCGCCGAGATCGAGACGGAGAAGGTGCGCGGGGCGCCGACGGTCAGGTAGTTGGCGCCCGGATAGCCGCCGACGGCGACCCACTGGTCCTCGTCGGCCAGGTTCTCGACCCGCGCCCGCAGGGTCAGCGGCTGGCCGCCGGCCTCGAAGGCGTAGCGAACGCCGGCGTCGAAGCGGGTCCACGAGTCCAGCTCGACGGTGTTGGCGGCGTCGACGGACTGCTCGCCGGTATGGACCGCCCGGCCTTCCAGCGTCAGGCCGGCGACGGCGGGCACGTCCCATTCGACGTTCAGGTTGGTCTGGAATTCGGGCGCGCCGATCGGCGTGCGGCCGTCCAGGGCGCCGCCGGCGGTGCGGGTCATTTCCGCGTCCAGCCAGGTCACGCCGCCCAGCAGGCGCAGGCCCGCGACCGGCTCGCCGAACAGGCTCAGCTCGACGCCGCGGTTCTCCTGCTCGCCGTTGGCGGCGAAGACGCTGTTCTCGACGAAGGCGCTGGGCAGGGTCAGGCGGAACAGGCTGACCGAGCCGCCGAAGCTCCCGCCGTCGAACTTGGCGCCGACCTCGGCCTGCTCGCCGCGGAACGGGTCCAGCACCTCGCCGGCGTTGGACACCGGCACGCCGCCGCTGACGGCGGGCGCGGTCTGGCCGGGGATCAGGGCCTCGGAATAGTTGGCGTAGAGCGAAATCCGCGCCGACGGCTTGTAGACCACGGCGAAGGCCGGAGTGACCGCGTCGCCCTCGTAGGAGCCGATCTGCGCCCCCGTATTGTAATCGTACGACCGCGTCTCGATGCTCTGCTGGCGCACGCCGGCGGTGACCAGCAGACGGCCGTCGAGGAAGGACATCATGTCGGCGAGGGCGAAGGAGGTGTTCCGCACCCGCTCGGTGACGTGCGGATCGTCCATGTCGCCGCCGACGAAGAAGTCGGGGACGGGCGGCGCGACCGCCACGGGGGCGTACAGGTCGCTGGCGAAGCCGGCGAAGTTCGAGAAGGCGTAGGCGTTCTCCGACTTGGACTGCACCCGCGAGGCCGAGGCGACCAGCCGGTGGCCGACAGGGCCGGTGGTCAGGTCGGCGCGCACCCCGACATCGCCCGACCAGACGGCGTCGCGCCGGACGTTGTCGAAGCGGTAGGCGCTCAGGGTTCCGTCCGGCTGGGCGGTGGGGTTGGCCAGCCGGTTCTCCTCCTCGCCCTCGCGGCCGCCGAAGGCCGCCCAGGCGGTGACGCTGTCGGTGAGGTCGAACTCGCCGCGCGCGGCGCCGAACAGCTGGCGCTCGTCGGTATAGGTCCACGGCTGGGCGAAGTTGGCGTCCGCCGACGGCGGGGCCGGCACGTCTCCGGCCGGGGTGACGCTCGGCCGCGGCGCATCGATGTGGTGGTCCTGCCAGCCGAGATCGGCCGAGAAGCGGGCGCGGTCGCCGCGGTGGTCGACGCCGAGGCCGACGACGCGCAGCTGCCGGTCCTGGTCCTCGACCGCGCCGGTCCCGTCGCGGGCGGCGAGGTTGAGGCGCAGGCCCCACTCGTTCGCGTCCCCGAAGCGGCGCGACAGGTCGGCGGCGGCGTGGATCTCGTCCTCGCCCGACCAGCCGGCCGTCAGTCGGTTCAGGGGCAGGTTCCCGGCCCGCTTGGGCACCAGGTTGAAGGCCCCGCCCACGCCGCTGCCGCCCGGCGCCGCGCCGTTCAGGAAGGCCGTCGCCCCGTGGAAGACCTCGACCCGCTCCAGCAGCTCCGCGGCCACGAACTGCCGCGGCAGCACGCCGTACAGGCCGTTGTAGGTCATGTCGTCGGAGTACACAGGGAAGCCGCGGATGACGTACAGCTCCTGGAAGTTGCCGAAGCCCTTGGTGACCCGCACGGCCGGGTCGTTCTGCAGCACGTCGGCCACGCTGCGGGCTTGCTGGTCGCGGATCAGGGTCTCGGTGTAGCTGGTCGTGGCGAAGGGCGTGTCCATTACGTCCAGCGCCCCGAACAGGCCCACGCGTCCGCCGGTCGCCACCTGACCCCCGGCGTAGGCCGGCGGCAGCCGCACCTGCGAGCCGGTGACGACGACCTCGCCCAGGTCCGCGGCCTGGAGCTCAGCCTCCTGCGCGACGACGGGCGCCGCATGGATCAGGGAAGCGACGGCGGCTGAGGTCAGCAGCCCGGCAAGGCGAGGGGACACAGGAAGCTCCGATAATGCGAGGCGGTCGCAATATCCTCCGGAGCCGTCGTGCGCAAGGCGCGGCGGGGTGCGGCGCTTTGGCTACTGCGCCGTCCAGCCGCCGTCGATGGAGAAGCTGGCGCCGTTGGCGGAGGCGCCGAGGTCGGAGACGAGGTAGAGCATCATGCCCACCAGCTCGTCGGTGGTGACGAAGCGCTTGGTCGGCTGGGAGCCGAGGATGACGTCCTTGAGCACCTGGTCCCTGGACATGCCGCGGGTGCGCGCCTGGTCGGCGATCTGCTTCTCCACGATCGGCGTCTCGACGAAGCCGGGGCAGATGGCGTTGCAGGTGATGCCGTCCTGGGCGACTTCGAGGGCCACGGTCTTGGTGAAGCCGATGACGCCGTGCTTGGCGGCGACGTAGGCCGACTTGAACGGGCTGGCGACCAGGCCGTGGGCCGAGGCGACGTTGATGATCCGGCCGCGGCCCTGGGCCTTCATGATCGGGATGGCCGCGCGGGTCGCGTAGAAGGTCGACGAGAGGTTGACCGCGATGATCTGCTCCCACTTGTCGGCCGGGAATTTCTCCACCGCCTCGACGTGCTGGACGCCGGCGTTGTTGATCAGGATGTCCAGGCGGCCCAGCTGGTGGCGGGCGAAGGCGACCATGTCGGCGACCTCGTCGCCGCGGGTCATGTCGGCGGCGTGGTAGCGCACCCGCACGCCGCAGCTGGCTTCCATCTCGGCCCGGGTCCGCTCGATCTCGGACGGGTCGCCCAGGCCGTTGAGGACGACGTCGCCGCCGCGCGAGGCGATGGCGCGGGCCATGGCCAGGCCGATGCCAGAGGTGGAGCCCGAAATGACGGCCACCTGGCCCTTCAGGTCGCCGATGTCGCGGAAGGGAGCCGCCTCGGACTGGGAACCATCACCACGCTTGGGCCACTGGAACATGCAAGTCTCTTCGTCTGTCTGTCCGGCCAGCCTAGCCGTTCGCGGATGCGAAGGCGACAGGGCCTCACGAATTTCCTGATCTGATGAATATCCAGTCGGTATCGGTCGAGGCGGCCTTGTCGAAACGGTAGCCGTCGCGGTCGAACGCCTTCAGGTCCTCGGCCCTGTCGACGCGTTGATCGACGGCGAAACGGGCCATGGTCCCGCGCGCCCGCTTGGCGAAGAAGGAGATGATGCGGCTCTCGCCGTCGCGGCTCTCGCGGAAGTGCGGCGTCACCACCGGCAGCTTCAGCGCCCGGGCGTCGACGGCGCCGAAATATTCCTGGCTGGCCAGGTTCACCAGCGTCGGGTCGTCGTGCCCCTCGGCGTCGGCGTTCAGCTGCCTTGAGATCCGGTCGCCCCAAAAGTCGTAGAGGCTTGAGCCGCGGCGCGTCTTCAGCCGCGTGCCCATTTCGAGACGGTACGGCTGGATGCGGTCCAGCGGCCTGAGCAGGCCGTAGAGGCCCGACAGGATGCGCAGCCGCTCCTGGGCCCAGGCCAGCGCCTCGGCGTCGAGGTCGCGCGCCTTCAGCCCTTCATAGACGTCGCCGGCGAAGGCGAAGGCCGCCTGCACGCCGTCGGTCGATTCCGCGTTGAAGGCCTGGAAGCGGGCGCGGTTCAGACGGGCCAGGTCCTCCGAAATCCCCATCAGCTGGCGCAGCTCGGCCACGCTGCGGCCGCGCGCGGTACGCGCCAGCGAGGCGGTGTCCTCGCGGAAACGCCGCTCGGACGCGGGCAGGGCGGGGTCGGCTTCGGTGAAGTCCAGCCGCTTGGCCGGAGACAGGACGATCAGCATGCGGCCCTGTTAGGCCGCTTCGCCGCGGAATTGAACCGCGGCCTATGCGGAGTAGAGCGCCGCCAGCACACCCGGCAGGCGGTCCGGCAGATCCTCTGCGATCAGCCCGGGGCCGAAGCCGCGGGCCGCCTCGGCGTGCATCCAGGCCGCCGCCCGGGCGGCGTCGAAGCTGTCCATGCGCTGGGCGATCAGGCCGCCGATCATGCCCGCCAGCACGTCGCCGGTTCCGGCCGTGGCCAGCCATGGCGTGCCGTTGTCGTTGACCGCGACCCGGCCGTCCGGTGCGGCGATCACGGTGGCCGGGCCTTTCAGCACCACCACAGCCCGGGCCTGCCGGGCCGCCTCCGCCGCCGCCGCCTCGCGGCCCTGGTCCAGCAGGCCGGGGAACAGGCGGGCGAACTCGCCCTCGTGCGGGGTCAGGACGTCGTCGCGGTCCAGCACCTCGAACAGCTGCTCGGGGAAGTGTTCGAAAGAGGTCAGGCCGTCGGCGTCGACGATCAGCGCCGCGCCCGTCTCGGCCAGGGCCCGCAGGTTCAGCACAGTGGCGTCGCCGACGCCGGCGGCGGGACCGATCACCGCCGCGTCCATGTTGCGCGCCTCCCAGGCGAGCGCCTCGGGCGAGGCGAAGGGTGTCAGCATCACGGCCTCGATGGCCGGGGCGATCACCGCCGCCGCGTCCGGCGGGCAGAGGATGCGCACCAGTCCGGCGCCGATTCGTAGTCCGGCCCTCGCGGCCAGCCGCGCCGCGCCGGTCTGGGTGGCCCGGCCCGACACCACCGCCAGCCGGCCGCGGGCGTGCTTGTGGGATTCGGCGGCCGGCCAGGGAAGGCTGGCGCGCCAGTCGGGGAGGGCGGGATCGGTCACGAGGCGGTCTCCCTGTTCATGGATGAAGATCGGCACCGAAAAGGGCTTGCCTTATTGTGCAATGCAATGTCCCTTTACCGCCCGAGCGCGAGGCGCTGTCCGCCCGCCGGGATCGCCGATGAAAAAGATCGAAGCCGTCATCAAGCCCTTCAAGCTGGATGAAGTGAAGGAAGCGCTCCAGGACGCCGGGGTGCAAGGGATGACTGTGCTCGAGGCCAAGGGCTACGGGCGCCAGAAGGGTCATTCGGAGCTGTATCGCGGGGCCGAGTACGTCATCGACTTCCTGCCCAAGATCAAGATCGAGGTGGTGGTGCCTGACGACATGGTCGCCTCGGTCGTCGAGGCCCTCCAGACCGCGGCCCGAACGGGCAAGATCGGCGACGGCAAGATCTTCGTGTCCGACGTCCTCGACGTCATCCGCATCCGCACCGGCGAGACGGGGGCCCAGGCCGTCTGACCGCCGCCACCATCGGCCGCTCCCCCGAGCGGCCGTTTCTCTATCCTCCCCCAAGAAACGGACCCTCGAGATGAGCGCCAAGAAAATTCTTTCGGAGATCAAGGAGAAGGACGTCCAGTACGTCGACCTCCGGTTCACCGACACCAAGGGACGCATGCAGCACGTCACCTTCGACATCGACCTGGTCGACGAAGAGTTCCTTGAGGAAGGCACCATGTTCGACGGGTCCTCGATCGCCGGCTGGAAGGCGATCAACGAGTCCGACATGCTGCTGAAGCCGGACCTGAACGGCTGGTGGATCGATCCCTTCTACCAGCAGACCACCCTGTTCCTGTTCTGCGACGTGCTGAACCCCGACACGGGCGAGCCCTACAACCGCGACAGCCGCTCGATGGCCAAGAAGGCGCTGGCCTATGTGCAGTCGTCGGGCGTGGGCGACACGGTCTTCTTCGGGCCGGAAGCCGAGTTCTTCATCTTCGACGACGTGCGCTGGTCGACCCAGCCGCACGACACCGGCTACGCCTATGACTCGACGGAGCTGCCGTCCAACACCGGCGCGGAATATTCCGAAGGCAACATGGGCCACCGCCCGACGCACAAGGGCGGCTACTTCCCGGTCAATCCGACCGACAGCGGCCAGGATCTGCGCGGCGAGATGCTGGGCGTGATGCGCGACCTGGGCATGCAGCCCGAGAAGCACCACCACGAGGTCGCCCCGGCCCAGCACGAACTGGGCCTCAAGTTCAGCGACCTGCTGACCATGGCCGACCGGCTGCAGCTGTACAAATACGTCATCCACAACGTCGCCGCCGCCTACGGCAAGACGGCGACCTTCATGGCCAAGCCGACCTTCGGCGACAACGGCTCGGGCATGCACGTGCACCAGTCGATCTGGCGCGACGGCAAGCCGCTGTTCGCCGGGGACAAGTACGCCGGCCTGTCGGACATGTGCCTGTGGTACATCGGCGGCATCATCAAGCACGCCAAGGCCATCAACGCCTTCGCCAACTCGACGACCAACTCCTACAAGCGCCTGGTCCCGGGCTACGAGGCGCCGGTCAAGCTGGCGTATTCGTCGCGCAATCGCTCGGCCTCGATCCGCATCCCGTGGGTGTCGTCGCCGAAGGCCAAGCGCATCGAGGCCCGCTTCCCCGACCCGATGGGCAACCCCTACCTGACCTTCACCGCCCTGCTGATGGCCGGCCTCGACGGCATCGAGAACCGCATCGACCCGGGCGCGGCGGCCGACAAGAACCTGTACGACCTGCCGCCGGAAGAGCGGAAGAACATTCCGGAGGTGGCTGGCAGCCTGCGCGAGGCCCTCGAGGCCCTCGACGCCGACCGCGCCTTCCTCAAGAAGGGCGGCGTCATGGATGACGACTTCATCGACAGCTACATCGAGCTGAAGATGGAGGAGGTCATGCGCCTCCAGCTCCACCCGCACCCGGTGGAGTTCGACATGTACTACAGCTGCTGATCGACAGCCGGGGCTGACGATCCAGGGCGCCGGGCGGGAGACCGTCCGGCGTCCTTTCACATTGCGTCGCAATCCGGCCTCATCCTGCAGTCAAGCTTCGCACGCCTGCATGGAGGAGGACGCTCATGGGTCTCGTCAGGGTTGCAGTTCTGGCGCTGCTGGCCGTCGCCTTCGCAACGCCCGCAGCGGCCATTCCGGAAGAGGACTGGACCGCTTTTGTGGACGGGAGCTACAGCCCGTACGGAGGCGACGAGGAGCCGGACTGGGAGGACCATCTCTACCTCGCGGTGGAGGAGGAGGCGGACATTCCCCGCGCCCTCGCCCGCTTCGGACGCGCCATCGGCCTCGCCCCCGACCAGGCCGAAGCCTATGCGGAGGTCATCGTCGCCACCGTCATCCTGCGCGAACGCTGCCAGCAGGAAACCTGCGCTTTCGTCCCGGGCGAGCCGGCCTGGGAGCGGACGCTGACGCCCGCCCTGGCGGAGCCCAGCGGCGAACTCCTGTGGGTGGTCGGGCGCAACCTCGTCGGCGGCTTCCGGGCCATGAGCCCGCACGCCTTCATTGGCGGGATCCAGGAGCACCCGGCCCGGGTGGCGGTCCTGACCCGCCTCTTCGAGTACACGGAGGATTCGGCCCTCGTGACGGGG
>JAEZIH010000041.1 GCA_023416055.1 Pseudomonadota bacterium
TGGTCGACCAGGAAGCGGGCGCCCGTCTGTTCCACCAGCGCCAGGTCTCGCTCCAGCTGGATGCGCTCGGCGATGGCCGGCGCCGCCGCCAGTCCCAGCCGCGTGGCCAGTTCACCGGAGGTGGCCACGGCGCCCTCGCTCAGCCATGGATCGGCGGGCCGGCAGGCGATCAGGGCGTTGAACGCCGCGGCATAGGCCATCACCCGCATCAGCAGGCGGCTGTCGGCGATGACGCGGTCGACGTCCGTGAAATACAGCGCCCCGGCCTCGTCCATCAGGCCGATCTCGGCCATGCGCTGGCCGTCGCGGCCGCGCGTCACCGCTCCGGCGGCGCGGATGTTGACCAGCCCCAGCGCCGCCCCGCGCCGCTGGATGAACTCGATCATGGCCGGATCGTCGATGGCCGGCTCGGTGTCGGGCTGGATGACGATCGTGGTCACCCCGCCCGCCGCCGCCGACAGGCTGGCGGACTTCAGGGTCTCCTTCGGCTCTGCGCCCGGCTCGCCGGTCTTGACCCGGATGTCGATCAGGCCCGGCGCCAGGCAGAGGCCGCCCGCGTCCACCGTCTCGACGCCTTCCGGCGCGCCCGCGCCGGCGCCGCGCATCACCTCCGTGATGCGCCCGTCCTCGACCAGCACCGCGCCCGGGCCATCGTAATCGCTGGCGGGATCGATCAGGCGGGCGTTCAGGATGGCCAGGGCGCTCATGCCGAAGCTCCTTCGCGCCGCGCCGACAGGGCCGCCAGCACCGCCATCCGCGCCGCCACCCCCATCTCCACCTGGTCCTGGATCAGCGACACCGACAGGTCGTCCGCAACATCGGAGTCGATCTCCACGCCGCGGTTCATCGGCCCCGGGTGCATCACCTTCGCGCCCGGCTGCGCCCAGGCTAGCTTCTCGCGATCGAGGCCCCAGAAGCGGAAATACTCGCGGGTCGAGGGCACCAGCGCGCCCTCCATCCGCTCCAGCTGCAGGCGCAGCATCATCACCACCTCGACCCCGCGCAGGCCCTCGCGCATGTCGTGGAACACCTCGCAGCCCCAGCGATCGGCGTCGCCGGGCACCAGCGTCGGCGGTCCGATCAGCCGCACCCGCGCCCCCATCATCGACAGCAGGGCCACGGTCGAGCGCGCCACCCGGCTGTGAGCGATGTCGCCGCAGATGGCCACGGTCAGCCCGCCCACGTCGCCGAAGGCGCGGCGCAGGGTCAGCAGGTCCAGCAGGGCCTGGGTCGGATGCTCGTGCCGGCCGTCGCCGGCATTGACCACCGCGCAGCCGACCTTCTGCGACAGCAGGGCCGCCGCACCCGAGGCCGAATGGCGCACCACCAGCACGTCCGGCTTCATGGCGTTCAGCGTGGCCGCCGTGTCGATCAGGGTCTCGCCCTTGGCCGTCGACGAGGTGCGCGGGCTCAGCGCCGTCACGTCCGCGCCTAGCCGCTTCGCCGCGATCTCGAACGAGGCGCTGGTGCGGGTGGAGTTCTCGAAGAACAGGTTCATCACGGTCCGCCCGCGCATCAGGTCCAGCGACTTGGCGGACTGGCGGTTGAAGTCGACGAAGGCGTCGGCCAGGTCCAGCAGCGGCGGAACCGTCGCGGCGTTCAGGTCGCCTGCGGACAGGAAGTGATCGCGGGGGAACGGCGCCAGCCGCTCGCGGATCAGATCGGTGACGGCGGCGGGCTGGGTCATCGAGGGCCCGCTATAGGGTCTGATCGCTCGCAGGGGAAGATCGCAGACGGTCCAGAGCCCCCTGCAGGATCCAGGCGGCGGCGGTGCGGTCCACGACCCCGGCGCGGCGCTTGCGGGTCAGGTCCAGTTCGTCGATCAGGAAACGCTCCACCGCCGTCGTCGACAGCCGCTCGTCCTGGAAGGCGACCGGGACCTCGCGCAGGCGCTGCAGGTTGCGGGCGAAGGCGCGGCACGACTGAGCCCGCGGCCCCTCCGTGCCGTCCATGTTCAGCGGCAGGCCGATGACCAGCCCCGCGGCCCGGCGCTCGTCCATCAACCGCAGCACCGCGTCGGCGTCCTGGGTGAACTTGGTCTTGCGGATCAGCACCAGCGGACTGGCGATCATCCGCGTCGCGTCCGAGGCCGCCACCCCAATGGTCTTTTCGCCGAGGTCCAGGCCCAGCCAGGGGGCGCCCGGCGGCGTGGCGGCGGCGAGGTCTTCGAGGGTCATGACGGTCACCGCCTGCCGGTAGGACTGGCGCGCGCCCGTGTCAAAGTGCAAAGCTGCGCCGATCGAAGAGGGAGGGTCGTCGATGAAACCGCTTCTGTTCCTCACCGCCCTGGTCGGACTGGCCGCCTGCGACGCCGGCGTCGAGAGCCGCCGCGAGGCCGTGCCTCCGACCGAAAGGCCCGCGCCGCTCGCCGCCGTCGCCCCACTGGCCGCCGCCGGCCCCGCCGCCACGCTCCAGCCAGCAACCGACGCCTCGCTGCAGCAGGCCGCCTCCGTGGTGCGCCTCGACGAACTGGCCGGGCAGGGGCCTCTGGCCGCCAAGCTGTTCGGGGTCGCCGGCGGCGATCCGGCCATGAATGGCCTGCTCACCCACATCGCCTTCTTCCAGAGCCCCGCCGAGGGCTGGCGGGTCTTCCGTCTCGGCGACGTGCTGGACTACCGCATCCTGTCGCAGCGCGCCGGGCGGGTGGATCTGGAGCTGGAGGAGAGCGTCATGGACGAGGCCTCCGGCCGCATCGGCAGCCGCACGCGCCGGGTCATCGTCGGCTGGCCGATCGCCGCCGACGGCTCCGTCCCCGCCGAGGTCACGGTCACGCCCGCGCAATAGCGCCGGCTGCGGCGTCTGAATCCTTGTGAAACCGGGGCCGGGCGGCTAATCCCGCCGCTTCTGGTTTGGCAATTGGAGGGCCGCATGGCCATCGACGCCGCGACCGTGCGCCGGGTGGCGCACCTCGCCCGCATCAAGACCCCGGAAGACCGGCTCGAGCC
>JAEZIH010000098.1 GCA_023416055.1 Pseudomonadota bacterium
ATCGCCCTGGCCATCCGGCTGGACAGCCCGGGGCCGGTGTTCTTCCGCCAGCGGCGCCACGGCTTCAACCACGAGGAGATCGTGGTGTGGAAATTCCGGTCGATGCGCCACGAGGCCGCCGACGCCACCGCCAGCCGCCAGGTGACCCATGACGACGACAGGGTCACCCGCGTCGGCCGCTTCATTCGCAAGACGAGCCTCGACGAGCTGCCCCAGCTGCTGAATGTGATCACCGGCGAGATGTCGCTGGTCGGTCCGCGGCCGCACGCCATCGGCATGAAGACCGGCCACGTCGAGAGCGCGCGGCTGGTCGCCGAATACGCCCACCGTCACCGCATCAAGCCCGGCATGACCGGCTGGGCGGCCGTGAACGGCTCGCGCGGCCCGCTGCACACGGCGCAGGACGTACGCACGCGGGTGCGGCTGGACATCGAATACGTCGAGCGCCAGTCCCTCTGGCTGGATCTCTGGATCATGGCGATCACCGTGCCGGTGCTGCTCGGCGACCGCGCGGCGGTGCGCTGATGTTCTGGCGGGGCGTCTGGGGCTACCTGCCCGCCAACATCATCCAGGGCGTGGTGGGCTTCCTAGCCATCGTCCTGTTCACCCGCATGCTCGATCCGGCCGACTTCGGCCGCTACGCCCTCGCCTTCTCGGTCATGACGCTCGCCCATGTGGCGGTGTTCAGCTGGCTGGAGGCGGCCATGGCCCGCTTCTGGGCCGCGCAGACGCCGGGCGCGGCGACGCAAGGCCATTTCGCCAGCCTGTACCGCACCGGCTTCGTTCTCGGCGGCGCCTTTCTCGTAGCGTCGGGAGTGGCCGTCTGGCTGTGGCCGGGAGATCCCCTGTTCCGCATCGCCCTGATCGCCGGTCTGGCGGGCGTGCCGCCGCGCAGCCTCGTGAAGCTGGCGCAGGAGCGCTACCGGGCCGCCGGCGAGGTCGGCAAGGCGGCCGGGCTGGACATCGCCGTGACCGTCGGCGGCCTGGTCATCGGCGTCGGCTTCGCCATGGCCGGCTGGGGAGCGGCGGCGCCGCTGCTGGGCATTGGCCTTGCTCCGGTCGCCGCCCTGCCCTTCGTCCTGCCCGGAGAACTGAGGGAGGCGCGAGGCGGCGCCTTCGAGCCGGCGCGGGTGCGCAGCTATGCGCTGTACGGCTATCCGATCGCCGCTTCGCTGGCCCTGACCGTGGTGATGGCCTCGACCGACCGCTTCCTGCTGGCCGCCTTTCTCGACGAGGCGGCGGTGGGCGCCTATCACGCAGGCTATTCCATCGCCAACCGGACGCTGGACGTGCTGTTCCTGTGGCTGGGCGCGGCGGGCCAGCCGGCGCTGGTCATGGCGCTGGAGCGCGGCGGAGCGCAGCAGCTGAAGACGGCGGCGCGCGAACAGCTGTCGACCTTCCTGCTGATCGGCCTGCCCGCCGCCGCGGGCGTGGCGCTGGTGGCGCGTCCGCTGTCGGAGGTGCTGATTGGCGAGGAGCTGAGGATCGCCGCGGCCAGCGTGACGCCCTGGATCGCCCTGTCCGCCCTGCTCTATGGCCTGACTGCCTACTATTTCGGCCAGGCCTTCACTCTCGGGAAGCGGACCAGGCTGCTGCTCGTGGCGATGGCCATTCCGGCGGGGATGAACGTGGTGCTGAACCTGCTGCTGGTGCCGCGGTACGGCCTGATGGGCGCGGCCTGGGCGACGGCCGCCAGCTTCGCCCTGGGCCTGATCGCCACCCAGGTCATCGGCCGCCGGGTGATGCCGCTGCCTGTCCCGCTGGACAGCCTGATCCGTTGTAGCGTCGCGACGGCGGTGATGGCGCTCGTCGTCTTCCAGCTTCCGGCCATCGGGGGCTTCCTTGAACTGATGCTCGACGCGTCGGTCGGGGTCGTGGTCTACGCCGCGGCGGCCCTGACCCTGAATGCGGCGGGCGTGCGTGATGTGGCCGGCAGGCTGCTGGGCCGTCTCCGCGAAGGCGGCGCGACAGCATGAGCGCACGCGCCGCCATCAACGAGAATTCCGCCTGGCCCGGCGCACAGCCGCTGCTGTCTGTGCTGACCCCCTTCCTGCGCGACGATCCCGGCGAACTGCTTGCGGTGCTCGATTCCGAAGCGGGCCTGCTGGGCGGGCGGGCCGAGATCGTTCTGCTGGACGACGGCACCGGCGATCCGGCGCTTACCGACCGCCTGGCCGCGCAGGTCAAGGCCATGGCCCTGCCCGTGCGTCTGATCACCCTGGCGGCCAACGAGGGCCGGGCCGTCGGCCGCAACCGCCTGGCGGCGGCGGCGCGGGGCGGTAGCCTGTTGTTCCTCGACAGCGACATGCGCCCTGACCGTCCCGGCTTCCTCCGCCGCTGGACGGAACTGGTCGAGCGCGAGTCGCCGGCGGTGGCTTTCGGCGGCTTCTCCCTGCTCCAGGCGCCGACGGACCGTCGCTTCGCGGTGCACCGCTCCATGGCGGCGAAGTCGGAGTGCGTACCGCCGGATGAGCGGGCCCGGCAGCCGGAGAAATACGTCTACACCTCGAATCTCCTTGTCCGCCGGGACGTGTTCGAGGCCGAGGCCTTCGATCCGGGGTTCAGCGGCTGGGGCTGGGAGGACGTGGAGTGGGCCATGCGCGTGTCGCGTCGCTTCCGCGTGGACCACGTCGACAATCCGGCGACGCACATGGGGCTGGACACAGTCCCGGCCCTGGCGCGGAAGTATGAGCAGTCCGCGCCAAACTTCGCGCGGATGGCCCAGCGGCACCCGGAGACGGTTTCGGCCTGGCCCAGCTATCGCGCGGCTCAGGCGCTGAAGCGGCTGCCGGGGCTGGGCTGGCTTCGCGGCGGAATGCGGAGCGCCGCAGAGGCGGGCTGGCTGCCGGTCGGGGCGCGGGCCTTCTCGCTCCGCCTGTACCGCGCGGCCCTTTATGCGGAGGCGGTATGATGGCGGATGTGGCGATCATTGTTCCCACCCTGCGGCGCCCGGAGAGCCTGGAGCGCGCCCTGCGTTCGCTGTTCGCACAGGCCCGGGTGGCCGACCGCATCGCGGAGATCGTGGTCGTCGACAATGACCCCGCCGGCTCGGCCGCCGAAGGAGTCGAGGCGCTGAGCGGACATGCGCCGTGGCCGCTCGTCTACG
>JAEZIH010000102.1 GCA_023416055.1 Pseudomonadota bacterium
CCCCATCGAGGGGAAGGGGAGATTCACTCAGCCCGCGACCCGATCGTCCGGTCGAGGAAGTCCAGATACGTCCGCCACTGCTGCAGCTGCCGCGGGTTGCCGCGCACCCCGTGCCGCTGGCCCGGATACAGCATCATCTCGAACGGCTGGCTGTTCTCCTGCATCGCATTGATGACCCGCGTCGAGTTCTCGAGGATGATGTTGTCGTCGGCCATGCCGTGCATCAGCAGCATACGCCCGGTCATCAGCCCCAGCTGCGGCACGGCGTCCGAAGCGGCGTAGCCCTCGGGGTTGGCCTCCGGCGTCGACATGAAGCGCTCGGTGTAGTGGGTGTCGTACAGGCTCCAGTCCGTCACCGGGGCGCCCACGGCGGCGGCGGCGAGACCCATCTTCGGCTCGGTCAGCATGTGCAGGGTCATGAAGCCGCCGTAGCTCCAGCCCATGGCCGCGATGCGGTTATCGTCAACGAACGGCAGCGATCTCAGATAGTTCGCCCCCAGAACCTGATCCTCGATCTCAGGCTGGCCCATCTTCAGATGCAGGGCCTGCTTGAAGGCCGCCGAGCGATCGCCCTCGCCCCGGTTGTCGAGGCGGAAGATGACGTGGCCGGCCTCAGTCAACAGTTGATTGGTGGGCGATTGCCAGCCACGGCGCACCCCGCCGCCCGACGGTCCGCCATAGACCTGCATCACCACCGGATACTTCTTCGACGGATCGAAGCCCGGCGGCGTGGTCATCTGCCAGACCAGGGTGTGGCCGTCGCTCTCCAGCGTGCCGTAGGTCACCTCTCCCCGCCGCGAGGCGTAGGGGAAGTAGGGGTGATCCTCGTCCAGCCGGTTCTCCTCGATCCAGCGGATGAAGCTCCCGTCGGCGCGGTACAGCCCCGACTGCGGCGGCGTGTCCAGGTCGGAATAGTTGCCGACGTAGGCCGTCCCCGTCCGGTTCACCGAGGCGCTCCACCAGCCGCCGGCCGGGGTCACCGCCACGGGCGTCATCTCCTCACGCAGGCTGGTGCGGAACAGCTGCTGCTCGATCGGCAGCTCCCGGCCGTCGCGCATCGAGGCGGTGAAGAAGACCTCGCCGGTCTCCTGGTTGACCCCGTTCAGCGACTTGACCGGCCATTCGCCGCTGGTGATCGCCCGCAGGCGGCGGCCGTCGCGGTCGTACAGGTACAGGTGCTTCCAGCCGGTCTCTTCCGACGACCAGATGAAACTGCCGTCCTCAAGCGCCTTGAAGTCGTGCGTCAGCGGAACCCAGGCGTCCGACCGCTGCGTCACGATCACCCGCGAGGCGCCGGTGGCCGGATCGACGCTCAGCAGGTCCAGGGTCTTCTGGTCGCGCGACTGGCGCTGCACGTACAGGGTCCTGCCGTCCGCCGACCAGTTCACCCGCGCCAGGTAGATGTCCGCGTTCGCGCCGAGGTCGACCTTGGTCCGCCGGCCCGTCTCGCGGTCGTGCACGTACAGTTCGACCACCGCGTTCGGCCGCCCGGCGCGCGGATAGCGCTGCTCCACCGTGGTCGCCCCGCCGCCGGTGATGTCCAGCCGCGGGATGACATCGACGGTGGACTCGTCGGTGCGCTGGAGGGCGATGTAGCGCTCGTCCGGGCTCCACCAGTAGCCGGTGTCGCGGTCCATCTCCTCCTGGGCGATGAACTCGGCCGTAGCCCAGGTGATCAGTCCCTCGCCGTCGGTGGTCACCGGCGTCTCGCGGCCGCTGGCCAGGTCGTAGACGATCAGGTCCTGGTCGCGCACCCACGAGACGAAATTGCCCCTGGGCGACACCTTGGCGTCGATCTCGTCGGCCTCGGTCTCGGTCAGGCGGCGCACCGTCCCGTCGGCGCGCTGGGCCAGGAAGACGTCGCCCTCCAGCGGCGCCAGGATGTAGCGGCCCTGCTCGTCCCACGAATACTCGACCACGCCGCGGGCGCTGATGCGCATCCGCTCGCGCCGGGCCTTCTCGGCCTCAGACAGCTCGCCGGCGTCGGGGACCAGCGCCCGGGCGTCGATCAGCTTGAACGGCTCGCCCTCGCCCGTCGGCGCCGCCCACAGGTCCTGAACGTCGGCGTCGTCCGCCCGCGAGCGCAGGAAGGCCACCAGCTCTCCGTCCGGCGACAGGCTGACGCCCTTGGCCACCGGCCCCGCCAGCGCCGGGTCCGAGAACACGCGTTCCGGGGTCAGGACCGCCGGGTCTGGCGTTTGCGCCATGGCGGCGGACAGCGGCGACTGGGCCGCGACGAACAGGGTGGAGGCGAGAAGAATGTTGCGCATGGCGGCGACGCTAAAGGCGATTTTCGCCGCCGTCATCCCCCGTCGGGCCCGCGCGACAACCCCGTCCCTTCCGCTCGCGCCCCGCGCCCCCTAATAAGCCCGCAATGACCGATGTCGCCGTCTCCGCCCCGCCCGCCAAGGCCTCGCCCTTCCACCAGCTGAAGGTGCTGTGGGTCCATCACTGGACCGACCAGCTGTTCAGCTTCCGGATCGAGCGGCCCGAGGACTTCCGCTTCCGCTCGGGCGAATTCGTGATGATCGGTCTGCCCGGGGACGACGGCGGCAAGCCCGTCCTGCGCGCCTACTCCATCGCCAGCCCCTGCTGGGACGAACAGCTGGAGTTCCTGTCCATCAAGGTGCCCGACGGCCCCCTCACCTCGCGGCTGCAGAAGATCCTGCCCGGCGACACCGTTCTCATGGGCAAGAAGCCGACCGGCACCCTGGTGCTGGACGCCCTCACCGGAGGCGAGCGCCTGTGGCTGATCGGCACCGGCACCGGCCTCGCTCCCTGGCTCAGCGTGGCCCGCGACCCCGACACCTACAGCCGCTTCGGCCAGGTCATCGTCTGCCACACGGTGCGCAACGTCGCCGACCTCAGCTACCGCGACTTCTTCACCTCGGGCATCCACGACGATCCGCTGATCGGGGAGGAGGCGAAGGCTCAGCTGACCTACTATCCGACGGTCACCCGCGAGCGTTTCCAGACCCCCGGCCGCATCACCGACCGCATCCGCTCGGGCGACCTGTTCGCCGACCTCGGCCTGCCCGCCGGCTTCTCGCCCAACGCCGACCGGGTGATGCTGTGCGGCTCCATGGCCATGATCAAGGAAACCGCCGAACTGCTCGAGAGCTACGGCCTCAAGGAGGGCTCGAACGCCGAGCCCGGCGACTATGTGCTGGAGCGCGCCTTTGTCGGCTGATGTAAGAGACGCCCCCGTGACGGTGGCCATCGACCCCCGCGTCGCGCCCGAGGCCTGCGCCTCCATGGCCGAGGTCCGCCAGGGCGTCGACGCCCTCGACCGGGCGCTGGTGACCCTGCTGGCCGAGCGTCAGCGCTACATGGACGCCGCCGCCCGCATCAAGCCCAGTCGCGACGTGGTCCACGACGACGCCCGCATCGAGGACGTGGTTCAGAAGGTGCTCGCCGCCGCCGGCCCCGCCGGTTTGTCGCCCGCCATCGCCGAGCCGGTCTGGCGCACCCTCATCGACCGCTGCATCGCCCACGAGTTCGCCGCCTGGGACCGCACCCGCGGCTAGCCGCGCAGCCCTCTCAGCATCAGCTCGTGGCGGTACGCGGCGACGTCGGCCAGGGCCGTGTCCAGCGCATCCCGGACCCGCTCCAGCAGCGGCGGCGCCGCCGCCCTGTCGGCCGCCTCGGCCGTAGCGCACGCCTGGGCCAGCTCGCCGGCGCCGATTCCCGCCGCCGCCCCGCGGATGGTGTGCACGGCGTCGCGCCAGCCCTCCTCGCGCACGTCCAGCATCTGCGACCACATCGCCGCCTGCTGCACGAACAGCTCCAGCACTTCCTCGCTGACCGCGTCGTCGCCGCCGGTCATCCGCTCCAGCACGGCGAAGTCGACCGC
>JAEZIH010000223.1 GCA_023416055.1 Pseudomonadota bacterium
ACCCGGTCTGGCCCAGCGGAGACCCCCGCGCCGAGGCCCTGCTGGCCGCCGCCGGCCTGCCCCCGGACCTGGAGCGAGCCCTGCGGGAGGGG
The DNA here is from genome assembly GCA_023416055.1 of Pseudomonadota bacterium. Lineage (GTDB taxonomy): Bacteria > Pseudomonadota > Alphaproteobacteria > Caulobacterales > Caulobacteraceae > Brevundimonas. The sequence goes on from JAEZIH010000223.1 coordinate 93, forward strand.
CGGGAGCTGACCGGTCGGGCGCCGACCTTCGGCCTCGCCCTGGTCGCCGTCGCACGCCGCCTCGAACTGCCACGCGACGCCGCCGCCGACCTGCTGCTGATCGGCCGGCTGGCTGGCCTGCTCGCCCATGCCCTCGATCAGGTGACGAACGGCTCGCCTATCCGGGCGCGACTGCGCTATGTGGGTCCCGAACCGGGCGCGAACTGATCGGCCCGGCCTAATCGGGGGCGCGGATGGCGGACTGGCTGGCGGCGATCATTCTTGGTCTGGTCGAGGGACTGACCGAGTTCATTCCGGTGTCCTCCACGGGGCACCTGCTGCTGGCCAAACAGGCGCTGGGTCTGGGCGACGAGCCCTGGGACACCTTCATCGTCATGATCCAGCTGGGCGCCATCCTTGCGGTGGTCGCCATCTATTTCCAGCGCCTGTGGAAGGTCCTGCTCGGCCTGCCCGGCAAGGACCCGGCTGCGCGTCGATTCGCCATCTCGGTCCTGCTGGCCTTCATCCCTTCGGCGATCGTCGGCCTGCTGTTCCACGATTTCATCAAGGGGGTGCTGTTCAATACGACGATCGTCTGCATCACCCTGATCGTCGGCGGCTTCGCCCTGATCGCCCTCGAACGGTGGGCGCCGGTTCCGCGCGAGCACGATTCGATGAAGTTCAGCTGGAAGACGGCCCTTGGCGTCGGGCTGTTCCAGTGCCTGTCCATCATCCCGGGCGTGTCGCGCAGCGGCGCGACCATCGCCGGCGGCCTGATGCTCGGCGTGGAGAAGCGGGCGGCGGCGGAGTTCTCGTTCTTCCTCGCCATCCCGACCATGGTCGGGGCGTTCGCTCTCGATTTCTGGGAAAGCCGCGAGATGATCACGCCCGACGTGGCCGGGACCATCGGGATCGGCTTCGTCGTGTCGTTCATCAGCGGACTGTTCATCGTCCGCTTCCTGATCGACTTCGTCGGCCGCTATGGCTTTGCGCCGTTCGCGGCCTGGCGCATCCTGGTCGGGACCGTGGGCCTGCTCGGCATGTGGCTGTACGCCTGATCCACCGGGATCAGGCGAGCGCCGGGATCTCCGGCCGCTCGGCGAACTGGCCGCCGCGGCGATAGCGCCACAGGTAGGACGGGGCGATGGCTTCGACGCCTGTCGGTTCCACGCCCAGGGCGGCGAGCCCTTCCGCGCCTTCGGCCACGACATTGTCGGCCTGGAGCAGCACCGCCTGATCGCGGGTCACAATCGGGGAGATGCCGACCACGGCCGTCAGCTGGGCCAGGGAGCCCAGCGCGCGGGCGGCGAAGAAGGGCAGGGGGACCAGCGGCTTGTTCCGGCCGGTCTCATGCAGAACGTACTTCAGCACGTCCTCGAGAGTGACCACTTCGGGGCCACCCAGTTCGAAGGTGCGGCCAGCGGCTTCCGGCAGCTCCACCGCCCGGACGATGGCCTCGGCCACGTCGCCGACATAGACCGGCTGGAAGCGCGTGCGCCCGCCGCCGATCAGGGGCAGGGCCGGAGCCATGGTCGCCATGCCGGCGAACTTGTTGAGGAAGCCGTCGCCGGCGCCGAAGACGATCGAGGGGCGGATCATGACGGCGTCCGGCTTGGCCTCGCGCACCGCCATTTCGCCGGCGGCCTTGGTGGCGGCGTATTTCGACTCGCTCTCGGGATTGGCCCCGATGGCCGAGACATGGACCAGCCGGTCGACGCGCCCCGCGGCGCAGGCGACGGCGATGTTGCGCGCCGCTTCGACATGCATGGCCTGGAACGAGCGCTTGCCGCTCTCGAACAGCACGCCGATCAGGTTGATCGCCGCGTCGGCGCCCTGGAGGGCGGCCTCGACGTCGGCGGCGTTGGTCGCGTCGCAGCGCACGGCCTGGATCTGGCCGACGTGGCCCGAGGTCTGCAGCTTCCAGGCGCGGTCAGGACGACGCACGGCCACGCGGATGCGCCAGCCGCGGCGGGCCAGATCCTGGACGACCTGGCTGCCGACGAATCCGGACCCGCCGAAGACGGTGATCAGGCCGGGGGCGACGAGGCTCATGACGGAACTCCAGGGCAGCTGGACCGGCGCTGACCGGTCCCGGCCGCGGGATTAGACGATGGTCCCGACGGCTGCAACGCAAAGACAATAAAAGCCTGTTGACCCGCCCCGGACCCTGCCTTAAGGGTCCGCGCCTTCCGGATGGAAACGCACCTGGTGCGGGGACATCTGGGCCCAGATGGCGGAATTGGTAGACGCGCTGGCTTCAGGTGCCAGTGGCTGAAAGGCCGTGGAGGTTCGAGTCCTCTTCTGGGCACCATTATTTCGACGGCGCCGTGTCCTAGCGATACGGCGCCGTTCGTTTATGGTCCGCAGCATGAGAGCGCCGACATGACCGTTTACCTGCACGAAGGCGACCTTCCGGACGGCCTCGATCTCGGCCCCGAAGTCGCGGTCGATTCCGAAACCATGGGCCTGCGCTTCCGGCGCGATCCGCTGTGCGTCGTCCAGCTGTCGGCCGGCGACGGCGACGCCCACGTGGTGCGGCTGAACCGTCCGGCCTACGACTGCCCGAACCTGAAGCGTCTGCTGGCCGATCCGGCGGTGCTGAAGCTGTTCCACTTCGGCCGTTTCGACATCGGCATGTTCCAGCTGCACCTCCGCGTCGAGACGCGCCCGGTGTACTGCACCAAGATCGCCTCCAAGCTGGCCCGCACCTACACCGACCGGCACGGGCTGAAGGACGTGGTCCGTGAGCTGGCCGGGGTAGACCTGTCGAAGGCCCAGCAGAGCTCTGACTGGGGCGCTGCCGAGCTGAGCCCCGCCCAACTGGAGTACGCCGCCTCCGACGTGCTGCACCTGCATGCGGTCAAGGCGCGGCTGGACGAGATGCTGGCCCGCGAGGGTCGCGCCGAACTGGCCCGCAATTGCTTCGACTTCCTGCCGACGCGGTCCGCCCTGGATCTGGCCGGCTGGGACGAGATGGACATCTTCGCGCACAGCTGATGACCGGACCGGACGACACGCGCGACCAGGCGGACGAGGCCCGCATCGCCGCCACGGCGAAGGCCTTCCGGGCCCGGTCCCGCCGCGTCCATCTGCTGCGTCGCGTCCTGCCCGTCGCCATCGTCGTCCTCGCCGGCGGCACGGTCAGCTGGATCGTGCTGCGCAGCGTCATCTCCGACGTGGAGCGCAAGGCGGGGACCAGCCGCGAGGTGACGCTGGAGAAGTCCCGCTTCCTCGGCCAAGACGCCCAGGGGCGCAGCTTCGTCGTCGGCTTCGAGCGCGCCGTCCGGGATGGCGAAACCGGTCGCTTTCGCCTGGTGGGACCGGCGCTGCGGCTCAATCTGGGTGGTCGCAAGGTCACCACCCTGACGGCGGACGGGGGCGTCTACGACGAGGCGGCTCACACCGTCACCATCGGACCGAACGTTCGGATCTCGGACGGCGGCTCCGGTTTCACGCTGGTCACGCCCGAGGCGGTGGTGGACACGCGCACGGGCGTGGTGACCGGCGGCAAGGGCGTTCGCGGATCAGGGCCCCTTGGAACGGTGAACGCTTCGTCCTATGCGATCTATCAACAGGGCGAACGGGTCGTATTCAGCGGCTCGGGCGACAACAAGGTGAGCGGGACCATCAACGCCGCGAGGTCGGACGGATGAGCATGACCAGAACCCTGAGAACGGCGGCGATCGCCCTGGCCCTC
>JAEZIH010000241.1 GCA_023416055.1 Pseudomonadota bacterium
GGCGCGGTCGATCTGGGCGATCGCCGCCTCCAGGGCCCGTTGCTTGTCGCCGTCTTCCTTGCCCACCAGTTTCAATGCCGCCTGCGCCACTTTTCCACTCTCCCTTGCCATGATTCCCGTTCAGACCTTGGGGAGAGGCCCGCCTTCGGCCGCATGACCGTGACCCGCTCCCTGTGAGCGGTGATATGTGCACGGTTTGTTCCGGTTGGCAATTTGTTCTTTTTCGCTCCTTGTCTCCATGCGTCCGTTTTTGACGTATAGGTCCGGCGTCGACCGCAGTGATCCTCAACCTTCGCTGTGCGTTGAGGGCGGATGAAGAAACCGCGCAAATCCGCACTGCTGAACATCCGCAACGCCCGGCCGGGGGACGTCCAGGCCATCTCCCGGCTGGTGGCCAAGGTCTACAAGGACATGCCGGCCTATACGCCGGGCATGCTGAGAGGCCAGATCGCGGCCTTCCCCGAGGGCCAGTTCGTGGTCGAGTTCGAGGGCGAGATCGTGGGCTATGCGGCCGGCTTCCGCATCGACGAGAAGGCGGCCATGTCGCCGCATACCTGGGGCCAGATAACCGGCGGCGGCTATGCCGCCCTGCACGATCCGGTCGGCGAATGGCTCTACGGAATGGAGGTCTGCGTCGACCCCGACCGGCGTCGGCTCCGTATCGGTCAGCGGCTCTACGACGCCCGGCGCGACCTTTGCGAAGCGAAGAACCTGAAGGGCATCGTCTTCGGCGGGCGCATGCCCGGGTTGGCGCGACGCAAGGCGGCCTATCCCGACCCGCGCGAGTACCTGGACGCGGTCACGGCGCGGAAGCTGAACGATCCGGTGATCGGCTTCCACATGCGCGCGGGGTTCGAGCCGATCGGCGTGCTCGAGAACTACCTCGCCTCGGACACCGCCTCGATGGGCCACGCCGCGCACATGGTCTGGCGCAATCCCTACTACGCCGAGACCAACGGCCGGGGGGCGGCCTTCGCGGTCAAGGAAACGGTGCGGGTGGCGACAGTCCAGCTGCAGGCCCGCAAGGTCGAGAGCTTCGAGGAGTTCATCGCCAACGTCGAGTATTTCGTCGACGTGACCTCGGACTACCGCTCGGACTTCGTGGTCTTCCCCGAGCTCTTCACCCTGCAGCTGCTGTCGCTGGAATCGAAGAAGCTGACCCCGGTGGAGTCGATCGAGGCCCTGACCCGCTACACGCCGCGTTTCGTCGAGGCGCTCAGGAAGATGGCGGTGTCCTACAACATCAACATCATCGGCGGCTCCCACCCGACCCGAACCGAGGACGGCGACATCCAGAACGTCGCCTGGGTCTTCCTGCGCGACGGCTCGGTGCACGAGCAGGAAAAGATCCACCCGACCCCGAACGAACGGCACTGGTGGAACATCAAGGGCGGCGACCGGGTGCACGCCATCGACACCGACTGCGGGCCGATCGGGGTGCTGATCTGCTATGATTCCGAGTTCCCGGAACTGGCCCGGCGGCTGGTCGACGAGGGCGCGCGGCTGCTGTTCACGCCCTTCTGCACCGATAACCGCCAGGGTTATCTGCGGGTCCGCTACTGCGCCCAGGCGCGGGCCATCGAGAACCAGTGCTACGTCGTCCTGTCGGGCAATGTCGGCAATCTGCCGAACGTCGAGAACATGGACATCCAGTACGCCCAGTCGTGCATCCTGACGCCCTGCGACTTCCCCTTCGCACGCGACGGCGTGGCCGCCGAGGCCAGCGAGAACGTCGAGACCGTCACCGTCGCCGACCTCGACCTCTCCGACCTCGGCTGGGCCCGCTCCCAGGGCACCGTCCGCAACCTCCGCGACCGCCGCTTCGACCTCTACAAGACCGTTTGGACCGACGGGGGGTGAACGCGCTTCGCTTCTGGCTTGACCGCAGGCCGCCGATGCTTCGCCATGGCGGCGACTGTCGGAGAGCGGATGTCTACCAGGCCTTGGACGCGATGGAGAAACGCACGGCTCTTCGGGCGATTGCTCGCGGTGTTCGTCATCGCGGCGTTGTGGGCTGCGCCGGGCGGCTCCGCGAAGGCTCAGGTACAGGGCGAGTTGCTCATAAACGGGTCGTTCGAGGCGACCAGCCTGTCCGACCAGTCTGCCTGGCGTCCGCTGCCCCGCGGGGCGGTCGACTCAAGCCTCGACGCCGAGGCGGAGGCCTATGAGGGCCGCGTCAGCTTTCGTGTCGCCCGTGATGCGGGCGCCCCGGAGTCCTTCGTCGGCGTGGCCCAAGCCATCGACGCCGTCCCGCTGCGCGGCAAGACGGTTCGCTTCCGGGCGGCGGCCCGGGTCGCAGGGAGACCGGGCGCAGCCAGCGGAGGCCTGTGGTTCCGGGTGGACCGGGAAGGAGGCGGCCGGGGCTTCTTCGACAATATGAGCGACCGCCCGATCCGGAGCGCCGAGTGGGCGATTTACGAGATTGAAGGCCCGGTCGCCGAGGACGCCACGCGGCTGACTGTGGGCTTTCTGCTCAACGGCGTTGGAACCGGCTGGATCGATGCTGCAAGCGTCGAGGTCGTCGAGGGAGCGCCTGTGGCGGCGACCGAAGCGGCGCCCCTTACGGATCAGCAGATCGCCAACCTCGCGGCCTTCGCCAGGGTCTACGGCTACGTGCGGTGGTTCTCACCCTATTCAGAACCGAGTGACGCACGCTGGGACCAGGTCGCGGCGGAAGGCGCAGAGGCTGTCCTGGCGGCGGCAGGGCCAGCGGCGCTGGCGGAGGCGCTCCGGACCCTGTTCGACCCCTGGGCGCCGGGACTGGTGATCGGCCCCGACAGTTCAGCAGGTCCTGGCCTTTCGGCCGCTGCCGTGGATCTGGTCCGCTGGCGGCACGCGGGGCTCCAACTTACCAATCGCGCCTACGTGAGCGAGCGGATCAGCGCGGCAGAGGCCGCGGCCTGGACCGCCGAGCTGGGTCAGGACCTCTTCGTTTCCATGCCGGTGACGGCGCCGGGAGCGGCCATCGTCGCTGCGGTCCCGCCGGCGGGGTCTGCGGTTCGCCAGTCCCCGGACCTTCGGGCTACCCGGCTGGCGGCGACGATCATCGCCTGGAGCGCCATCCGGCACTTCTTTCCCTATTTCGACGACGCCGGCGAAGCCTGGGAGGCCGACCTCGGGGGTTGGCTGGCGGAGGCGGCGACGGCACCGGACGCCGAGGCCTTCGGCGATCTGCTACGGCGGATGGTGGCCCGGCTGAACGACGGGCATGGCGAGGTCCATCCGGCCTACCGGGGCCTCTCGCTGCCCCTGCTGTGGCGCTGGGTGGAGGGCGCGCTGGTGGTGACGGCCGCCGACGCGGACTCGCCGGATGTCGCAGTCGGCGATGTGGTCGTGGCGATCGATGGCCGCCCGCCCGAGGGGCTAATCGCCGAAAGGGAACAGCGGGTGTCCGCCTCCACGGCCGCCCATCGGCGCTGGAAAGCTGGCGAAGACCTTCGCCTGAGGGGCTCCTCGCGCCCTGTCAGCCTGCGCCTGCGGGGTGCGAGCGGCGGGGAACGCGAGGTCGAGGTAACACCCGTCGCCTCCGGAGCGTTGGAGGGACGGCTGGAAGAGTCACGGCCGGCGGCGATCACGTGGTTGCCGCAGGGGACCTGGTATTTCGATCTGACCAGGCTGGACGACCGTCGCCTTCGCGAGGCTCTGGTACGGGTGAGGTCGGACCAGTCGGTGATCTTCGATCTGCGCGGCTACCCAAGGGGGGTGAGGGCGGACTTCCTGGGTCATCTCTCGGACCGGCCGGTGGTGACGCCGCCGTTCCTCATTCCTGTCGCCCAACTGCCGGAGGCGCGGGATCGCGACTGGAAGGAAGAGGGGTGGGACGTCAAACCCGCGCTGCCACGGTTGCGAGGACGCGTCGCCTTCCTCACCGACGAGCGCGCCATGAGCTACAGCGAGACCCTGCTGGCCATGGTGCAAGGTGCGGGACTAGCGGAAATCGTGGGCTCGCCGACCGCTGGCTCGAACGGCAACGCCAGTCTGCTCCCCCTGCCCGGCGGCTATGCAGTGCAGTGGACCGGCCTGAAAGTGATCAACCACGACGGATCCGACCTGGCCGGGCAGGGCGTGCAGCCGACGCTGCCGGTCGCCCCGACGGTCGCAGGCGTCCGACAGGGTCGGGACGAGGTCCTCGAGACAGCGATTGAACTGGTCACCCGGCCGGCGGGGAGCTGACGCCTCAGGTCGGGCGGCGCCAGGCGATGATGCCGAGGGTGGAGATCTGGACGGGGTCGCCGTGCTGGTTGCGGGTCTCGTTGCGGGTGCGGACCATGCCGCGGTCGGGTCGGGACTTCGACGGGGCGATGTCGAGGATCTCGACGTGGACCGTCAGGGTGTCGCCGGGTCGTGTCGGACGCGGCCAGGTGGTCTCACCGCCGACGCCGATCAGGCCGCGTGCGAAGGGCAGGTTGTCGACCAGCAGGCGCATGCTCAGGGCCGCTGTGTGCCAGCCGCTGGCGGCCAGGCCGCCGAACAGGCTGTCGCGGGCCGCCTCCTCGTCGAGGTGGAAGGGCTGGGGGTCGTAGTCGCGGGCGAAAGCCTTGATGGCCTCGGCGGTGAGGGTGACCGATCCGGTGACGAAGGTCTGGCCGACGTGGAGGTCTTCGAGGAACAAGGTCACGTCACGCCTCCGCCGTCGCCGGAGCCGGAACCGGCTCTGCAACGCGGGCCCAGCCGGACAGGGCGCCCCCGAGGACGAGGACGGCGAGGGCGGCCATCAGCCAGGGCCGCACCGCGCCCCGCTCGGGCGCCAGCGGCCGGGCCAGCATCAGCACCAGCAGGCCGATGAGGGCCAGCACGCCCGGCAGGTCCATGCCGACGCCGAGGAACACCGGATGGGCCAGGCCGACCAGCCAGCCTCCGGCGGCCGCGACGGTCAGCGCGATCGGGGCGAGCGAGGCCGGACGGGTCAGGCCGGGGTCGGCGAAAGCGACGACCGCCGCCACGGCGGCGGCCAGCAGGGCGGGCCACAGGAACAGGAAGGCCGTCTCGGGCGCCAGCAGCTGGGCGACGGCTCCGAGGCCCAGGACGAGGCCGATCAGGCCGGTCCAGCCGCCCCATGCCGAGCGGGCGGCGAGGCCGGGGAACAGCGACAGGCCGACGGCGACCACCGCCGCTCCGACGACGACCGGGTTCAGGCCGCCAACGGCCACCGCGAACAGCGCGGCGGCTGCGAGGGCGCCCGCGCTGATTCGCCGGTCGGGCCGGTCGCGGCCGCCCATGAGCCCCATGGTCAGGGCGAGGACCGCCAGGGCGGCGCCGGCCTCCATCCACGGCAATCGGGCCAGCAGGGTGTAGTAGGCCTCCGGGCTGCCGGCGCGCCCGGCCATCGGGCCGGCGAGGACGCGGACCGCCTGGGTCAGGACAAGGCCGGCGGCGAGAAACCAGACGCCGTCCACAGCGCCGCGGCCGACATCCGCGAGAGTCAGGCCTGCGCGGCGGCTCGCCCGCCACCCGGCGAGACCCAGCAGGGCGGCGGCGGCGACCAGAACAAGCCAGCCGGCGGCGGGCGGATGGCGCACGATGACCCGTCCGAACAGGTCGGCGTAGACCGTGTTCTGCGTGGCGGCGGGCAGGGCCTCGGCCCGCAGCAGGGCGTCGGCGCTCTCCAGCGCCTGCGAGCCGATGTGCTGCAGGGCGCCCCGGTCCAGCGCCTCGGGGGCGGAATGGGCGTGGTACTGCTCGGGGCGGCCGATGAAGGCCAGGTTCAGGCCCTGGACGCCGCGGTTCTTCGGAATGGTGAAGTCGGTGCCGTTGGGCATCAGGCCGTAGACGAACACCGCCAGCGAGTTGGAGGTGACGCCGCCGTCGGCGCGCACGCCGGCGCGGCTGAACAGGGCGATGGTCTCGTCGTTGCCCTGGCCGGTCTCGAACATCATGGCGCGGCCGCCGCCGCCGCGGGCCTCGAGGTTGATCACCGCCCCGATGCGATCGCGCAGCGGGTGGCCGCCCCAGAAGACCCGGGCGCCGTCGAGACCGATCTCCTCGGCGTCGGTAAGCAGCACGACAAGGGTGCGGTCGGCGGGGCCGCGCGCCCGGATCGCCCGCACCGTCTCCAGAACGGCCGCCACGCCGGCGGAATCGTCGGCCGCGCCGGCTGATCCCGGCACGGTGTCGTAGTGGGCCATCAGGGCGACGGCCGGCAGGGAGGGGTCGCGGCCCGGAAGGACGCCGACGAGATTGACGGCGGTGAAGTTCGCCGCCTCGGGATCGCCGCCCATGCGTCGCAGGTAGCGCGCCGAGCCGCGCGAGATCGGCCCTGACTGGGTCGAGACCTGCAGCCCCAGCGCCGCCATCCGACCCTCCAGGTAATCCCGGACGCGGGCGTGATCGACCGAGCCCAGCGGATGCGGTCGCTGCGCCAGTTCGCCGACGTCCGCCATGGCCCGCTCGGCTGAGAAGCGGGCGGCCGCAGCATCACGGCCGAGGGGCTTCGGGACCTGGAGGGTCAGAACCCCGACCAGAAGAGCCAGCGCAAGTGCACCGCCCAGCCACAAGAGCCGCATGACTTCCTCCCCGCTGACAGACCGGAGCCTACTCGCGGCGTCCGGCTCCGTCATCAGGGGCGGATGACCTGGCTGCGGTTGGTCGGATCGGCGCGGCAGCTCGCGAGGCGCTGCAGTTGCGCGCTCATTGCTGGCATGAACTACATCCAGTCGTGGTGGTCGACGACGGGCATGTGGTCGTCGACACAGATCAGGCGGACATCGAGGCCCGGGTAGACCCGGATATCCGGCAGCACAGGCGGGAGAACCTGGGGATCGGCGAACGCCTTGCCGGCGTCGCTGATCGGGGTGTCGCCGAGCGCGGGCGGCAGGACGAAGGCGTCATCCCCCTTTCCGTCTGGTCCGGTGGGCGGCGAGAGCAGGTGGTCCGGGATCACGCCGTCGGAAGTCAGGGCGCCATACATCCTGTTCAGCTCAAGCGCGCGGCCGTCGCCGAAGCGGATGAGTTCCACGCCGGTGATGCGGTCGCTTCCGTCCGGGCCCTTGAGGATGAAGTCGTCGCCGTCCAGCAGCAGCCGGTAGTCTGAGGCGGATCCTGAGACCAGCAGCACGTCGTGCCCCGCTCCGCCGTCGATCCGGTCGTCGCCACGGCCGCCGATGAGGATGTCGTCTCCGGCGCCGCCGATCAGGACGTCCGCACCCGCCTGACCCTCCAGCCGGTCGGCGCCCTGACCCCCGGTGATGTGGGATCCGGCGGCCGAACCAATGATGTGCTCCACGCCCTCGATGTAGACGCGGCCCACGCCGGTCTCCTGCTCGCCGGGCGCGCCGAGGTCGAGTGTGAGATAGCCGTCGACCTGGCTGAAGTCCGCGACGTCGAAGCCTTCGCCGCCGCGGATGTAGAGGGTCGCGTCGCCGGATGAACCATGGCCGGAGATGCGCAGAAGGTCGTCGCCGGCGTCTCCGTTGATCCAGTAGTCTCCGAAGGCGCCGCGGATCTCGTCGTCGCCTCCGCCGCCACTGAGCTTGTCCGCGCCGGCGCCGCCGATGAGCAGGTCGCCGAAGTCGCCGCTGACGATGGTGTCGTTGCCCACGCCGCCATCCAGCACGGCCGAGGCCAGCACTCCGATAGAGCTCAGCTGGTCGTCGCCGGAGCCGCCTTCGAGGCGGCCGGCGCCGTTGATGATGTCGTCACCGCCAAAACCGAAGGACTGGTCGTGGGCGCCGCGGCCGCCGGTGATGAAGTCGGCGTTGTCGCTGCCGTAGATCAGGTCGACGCCGCCCGTCGCTTCAGCCTCTCCGGGGAGATTTCCACCGGCGTTGAGCTCGCCGCCGCCGGGGCCGCCGTAGATGATGTCCGAGCCGGCCCCGCCGTGGAGCACATTGTAACCGGCGCCTCCGGTCAGCACATCGTCGCCGTCGCCGCCATAAATGTAGTTGGAGCCGTCGCCGCCGAAGAGGCGATCGTCGCCGGCGTTGCCGTAGATGTAGTCGTTGCCTGCGCCGGCGTGGATCTCGTCGTCGCCGGAGAGGCCATAGATGGTGTCGGAGCCGTCGGTCCCGTGGATCACGTCGGCCTGGTCGGTGCCGAAGGTCCCGCCGGTGACGGAGCCTTCGACGAACGACGCGGCGTTGAGGACGGGGCGGCCGCTGAAGGCCACGACATAGTCCGCATTGGAAAGGACGCCGTCGCCGTCGAGGTCGATGATCATCAGGGTGACGTCGTCGACGGCCCACGTCCAGATGCCGGCGATGTCGCCGCCGAAGTGGTTGCTCGTGAAGGCCTGCCCCGGCTGGAAGGTGAAGCCCGGATTGTCGACCTTGCCGCGGAACATCAGCTTGTACGGGTGATAGTGGCCCGCCAGGCCGAGACTGAGCCGGTCCCCCTCCGCCGCATTGAAGTCGGTGATCAGGTGGAAGTGGCCGCGGTCGTAATTGCCTTGGTAGCGCGTCTGGATCAGGTCGAAGCGGTCGGCCCCGGAGCCGCCGGTGACCGTGCTGCCGACTTCGCCGAAGTAGAGAATGTCGTCGCCGGCGCCCCCGTCGACCAGGTCGCCGTTGAACCTGATGATGTCGTTGCCGTCGCCGCCCAGAAGGATGTCGCCGCCGTGCGCACTGTCGTCGTCACGGCTGTCGAGGGTGTCGTCGCCCACGCCGCCGTCGAGACCATCGCGGCCCTGTGCGCCGACCAGCACGTCGTTTCCCTCTTCGCCGTACAGCTCGTTGAAGGTTCCAAGGTCGGTGCTGACGGAGTTGTAGCGCATGCCCGCGTACAGCTGGTCGTCGCCTGCGCCGCCGCGCAGGATGTCGCTGCCGGTCTCCCCGACCAGCAGGTCGGACCCGTCGCCGCCGACCAGGATATCCGAGCCCTCGCCACCGAACAGCTGGTCGTCGCCGCCGCCTCCGGATGCCGTGTCGTCGCCGCCCAGGCCGTAGTACTCGTCAGGTCCCGGTCCGCCCGTGAATGCGTCGTTGCCCGAGGTGCCGAACGACGCCGCCGTGAAGGCGCCCGGGGCGAAGGCCTCGCGGCTGAGAGCCGGTGTCCCGGTGAAGGCGATCACGAAGTCCGTGTTGTCGAGCCTGTCGTTGCCGTTCGTGTCGATGATGAGCCAGGTCGTGCCGCCGCCGCTCCACGTCCAGGCGCTGCCGAAGCCCGCGACGCCCTGGCCAAGGGATTGGCCGACGGTCAGGTTGAAGGCGGAATTGGTCACCGCCCCCGCCCAGCGCAGGCCGTTGTTGTAGACGCCGAGGTGCAGACGGTCTCCCTCCGCGGCCGAGAAGTCCGTGATGCGGTCAGCCGCGAGGAGAGTGGACGAATAGCCGTAGAGGCTGAAGCGGAAGAGGTCGGCCCCGGATCCCCCGGTCAGCACGTCGACGCGGCCGTCGGTGAAGGTGGCGTCCAGGATGTCGTCGCCAGCGCCGCCGTCGAGGACATCAGCGCCGTCGCTCCCGTGCAGAACGTCATTGCCGCCCATCCCGTACAGGACGTCGTCGCCGCCGAGGCCGTTGATGAAATCGTCGCCCCCGGTCCCGATAATCGTGTCGTCGCCCTGGGTGCCATAGTAGTCGGCCATGCGCCCCTCGCCTCCCGGTAGTGCCGCAGACCTAGCAGATGCGTCCGGGGTTGCCGAGGGCTGACGTCAGCCGGGGCGCGGGGCTCGAGGGGTGGAGCAGCGTGGCTGTTGCGCTATTTGTGTGCGTATCCGGCTTCTGCGGGTGGATTTCGTGCGGGGACTCCGTCTATTGCCCCAGCCCGTGCAGGGAGGGGTTGCATGATAAGAAGGCTCATCCGGCAGTTGCTGTGCCGGCGACACCGCTGGCGGCCGGACCGTCGGAAGGAAGGCTGGGAATGGTGCGACCTGTGCCGGGCGAGGCGACGCGCCCCGGCGGCGTGATCCGGACCTAGGCGGCCCGGCGCAGGGCCGCCGGCGTCTTGACGAACAGGCCGGCGCGGCCGGCGACCGGACGGAAGGCGATGCTGTCGCCCTCCAGCGCCTCGCCGACGCCGAGGAACAGGCAGCCGTCGTCGATCAGACGGCGCTCCAGATTGTCGAGCACCTGGCTGCGACGGGCCGGCTCCATGTCGGCCAGGACATAGCGGCAGAAGATGACGTCGAAGCGGTGGTCGTCGGCCGGCGGGTCGAGCAGGTTGGCGCGGGCGAAATGCACCGCCGCGCGCAAGTCCGGTCGCGCGATCCAGTTTTCGTCCGCCTGTTCGAACCAGGCCAGCATGGTCTCGGCCTTGAGCCCGCGCTGGATCTCGAAGCCGGTGTAGGCGCCCGAGCGGGCCTTCTCCAGCGCGCGCTGGGACAGGTCGGTGGCGACGATCTCGACGGGGAAGCCCGCGTCCATGGCGCCGATGGCAAGCGACCATGCTTCCTGGCCGGTGGAGCAGCCCGCCGACCAGACCCTGACAGGCGCTCCGCCCCGCGCGGCCGACAGGGCCGGCAACAGCTCGCGCGAGAATGTGTCGAAGGTCGCGCGGTCGCGTCGGAACCAGGTTTCTGGGTTGAGCAGGGATTCGATCACCGCCCAGCCCAGCGTGGCGACAGGCCTGGCCCACAGGGCGGCCAGAAGGGCGTCGACGCTCTCATAGCCCTCGCGCCGGGCCAGCGGCCCGAGGCGATGTTCGGCCAGCTTCATGCGGTCGCGCGTCAGCCGAAAGCCGGCGCGGGACGCCATCAGCGATTGCAGGCGTTCGAAGGCTTCGGGCGACATCGCGTCAGACGGCCCCCACCTCGGCGAATTTGGAGGTCAGGATCTCGCCGTCGAACGGCTTCATCACATAGTCGTCGGCCCCGGCCGACAGGGCCTCCGCGATGCGCTCGGCGCGCGTCTCGATGGTGCAGAAGAGAACCTTGGGGCCCGCCCCGCCGGGCAGCTGTCGCAGGCGGCGGAGGAAGGTCAGGCCGTCCATCACCGGCATGGACCAGTCGAGCAGGACGACCTCGGGCATGGCGCCGGCGCAGAAGGCCAGGGCTTCCGCTCCGTCGGCGGCCTCGTCGACCTCGAAGCCGAGGCCCTCGACGATGCGCCGCGCGACCTTCCGGATGATCCGGCTGTCGTCGACGATCAGGCAGGTTCTGAGGCTCAAGGTCTGGCTTCCGGTACAGACATGCACAACGCCCGCGCCCGTGCGGCTCCATATTCGCCGTGCGCCGGTTAACGACTCCTTGGGAAACCGCCTTAAGGGTCAGTTAGGCATGCGGGCGGTGAGGGCGACGCGGCCTTCCACCGCCTCGACATCCAGCCGGCCGCCGGCCTCTGCGACGGTCAGCCACAGCCAGTAGGGCTGAATCCACTGGCCCGGCAGCCCCTCCGACAGCGCCCGACCCGACAGGCCGGCGACAGCCTCGGGCTTGAGCCGCGCGCGGGCGCCCTCGGCCACGCCGGTGATCACAAGCTCGTCGCCCCGCCCGGCCGAGATCACCGCCGAACCTCCCGAGGGCAGGGCGGCGGCGCTGAGGTAGGCGAGGTTCACGAGGGCGCGGGACTGGGCGCGCGAATAGTCGCCGCCGTCCACCCGCCAGTCGACCGTCGCCCGGCCGCCCTCGGTCATGGCGGCGACCAGCTCGCCCAGCTCGGCGCCCGAGAAGCGGGCGGCCGAGGTCGAGGCGCCGAAGGCGACGCGGGCGAAGCCCACCAGGGCGACCATCTTCTTCGCGCTGGCCTCGATCAGCCCCATGGCGTCGTCGCGCATGTCCTGGGCGGTCGGGTCCTTCAGCAGGTCCAGGCCCGAGGTGATCGCCCCGGCCGGGCTGATGAAGTCGTGGCACAGCTTGCCGGCGACGAGGGCCGCGAGGGCCTGGCCGTCGGGAAGGGCGGAGGGGTCTGAGGCGTCGGTCATCGGCTCGAAAACAACAGCGGATCGGTGGCGCGAACGCTGCCCTGATTTGCCGGTTCTTCAAACCGTCCCGATGGTCTATCGGAGCGCCATGATCAAACGACTGACCGCCGACC
>JAEZIH010000276.1 GCA_023416055.1 Pseudomonadota bacterium
GGATGTTGGTCTGGTTCGCACCTGAAGTGATTGCGGGGGTTGGTCTGCCAAGCGTCCAGATCGAATGGACGCTGTCGACAAGCGCCCGGCACAGCTACGAACGCCTGGTCGCTGGGCGGCGGGTTGCCTGGATTGATGTCTGCCGCCAGGCGACCTCTGCGGATGGCTCACCCCTCTGAGCGTTGTCTCCGCCTTCACTTGAAACCGGAACGGATGCGGAACATAAGGTCCGCATGTCCGCCTCGGCCCTGCACATAGAGCTGGTCTTCAGCCGGCCGGAGACGACCCAGTCCGTGACCCGCGGGGCGGCCCGGCTGCTGGTCGACATGGGCTATGCGCCGCTGCTGGAAGTGGGCCTGCCCAACGGCCGACGGGCCGACGTCATGGCCCTGGGGCCGAAGGGTGACATCGTCATCTGCGAGGTGAAGTCCGGGCTCGAGGACTACCGCGTCGACCGCAAGTGGGGCGAGTACGGGCCCTATTGCGACGCCTTCTATTTCGCCGTGGCGCCGGAATTTCCCGAAGGCGTGCTGCCGGAGGAGCCGGGGCTGATCGTGGCCGACGGCTTTGGCGGGGCGGTGGTGCGGGACGCGCCGCTGACGCCGCTGGCGCCGGCGCGGCGCAAGGCGCTGACGCTGGCCTTCGCCCGGCTGGGGGCGATGCGGACGCTGCGGGATCAGGCCCCGGGCTGAGGCGCGTCGACCACCCGGCCGCCTTCGCCCGCGGCGGCGTGGGCGCTGGCGGTGGCGGCGCAGCCCATGAGCCGTTCGCCGGCGATCTCGACCAGGGCGGTCAGCGGCCAGACGCGGTCGCTCATGCCGTCGCTGCAGTCGGTGGCCGACAGGGTGACCTTCAGCGCGTTTCCGGCTCCGGTGGTGGTCTCCCACACCGCCATGGTGCCCTGCATGACCGGACCGCCCTGGGGCGCGCGCTGCTCGGGCCGGTCGACGCCGGAATAGATCATCTCGGTCCCGGTCATGCGGATGGCCCAGAAGGGCTCGTTGCCGGCGACGTGCAGGGGCTGGGTGAGGTCGATGCCGGCCAGCACCGCCGGCGCGGCCGCGGGCCCGGGTTCGGGCCTGTCCGGCGTCTCGGCCGGGGGCGAGCAGGCCGCCACGGCGAGGGCGGCGAGGGCGGTCAGGACATAGGCGCGCATCAGGGTCTCTCGGTCAGGTCATGGAGCGGGACGGGGTCGCCGCCGTCAAGCCTCAGCGCGTCGTCCGGGAAAGGGTTCAGTCAGGGCTGGCCGGCGCTGCTGGTGACCGAGGCCATCAGCAGGCCGCCCGCGGGCTGGGCTGGCTGCTGGTAGATGAAGCCGTAGGTCGGATAGACGGTCGTGCCGAGGTCGTTGATCGGGTTGTACCAGACCTTGACCGCGCTCCAGTCGCCCTGGTCAGAGACGTCGACCACGGTGACGTTCTCCTCGACCTTGCCGCGGCTGCCGCCCCAGTTGGCGTGGGTGACGCGGATGACCCGGTCGGTGAGGATCTCGGACACCACGGCGACGTGGCCGCGGCTCATCCGGCCGCTGGCGCGGAAGGCCAGCACCGAGCCGGTCTGCGGCCGCTGGCCGGTCGAGAAGCGGTCCTTGGCCTGTCCCCACCAGGTGTGGGCGTCGCCGAAAATCTGGATGCCCGAGAACATGCGGGCGAAGGTCACGCACTGCCAGTACGGCTCGTCGGCCTTTACGGACGGGGCGGCGAAGCCCAGTGCGAAAATCCCGAGGGTCGCCGCAACCGCGGCGGCTTTGAGCCGTTTGATCATGCTGGCGTGTTTCCCGACGTGCCTCGGAATCAGCCTTAGACGATAGTTTTGGAGGGTTGAAGAACCCTTTCAGGCGAATTCGCCCCGTCGTCCACACCAGTCGAAGCTGAGCCGTTTTTGGCCGCGAGGGCTCTCAGGGCCTTGCGGGCCGGGCGTTCGACGAGGTGATAGGTCGCCGCAGCGGCCACCGGTATCAGGGCCAGCACCGCCAGCCACACAATCACGTGAAGTCGCTTGTCGTCGGCGCCGGTCAGCCGCGCCGCGACGTTGACGCCGAGCAGCAGGACCGGCGCGCAGACCATGTAGATCGAGTAGGAGATCTCGCCGAGATAGACCGCCGGCTTCGACGCCAGGGCGCCGGCGCGGGCGTTGTCGAGGCCGCCGAGACCGAGGATCAGCGCGCCGGCGCACAGCACCACCAGCGGATCCCACAGGGCCAGGGAGGCGCAGGCGACGATGCCCGCGGCCCCGGCGATCGCGAGCCAGGCGGCGTGGCGCACGGGCGCGCGGCGGTGGACGAGATACAGGGCGCAGCCCAGCGCGAAGCACGGCACGATCCTGAGCGCGCCCCAGCGGAATGTGGCTTCCGTCAGGGAGAAGCCGGCGACCGGCTCGAACACCGCATAGAGCGCCAGGGCCGCAACTGCGGCTCCGGCGGCCGCGAGGGCCGGTCGTTCACGCAGACGCCACGCCGCCCAGGCGAAGGCGGGGAAGCTGAGATAGGCGAACCACTCGGCCGAGATCGACCACGACGGGTGGTTGAAGGCGGCGCTGGCCGCCAGCCCCCAGGCGTGGGTCAGGGTGAGGTGGGCCGTGAGGGAGCGCCAGTCCAGCAGGCTCTCGCTGACCGTCAGGCCGGCGATGGTGGCCGCGGCGCCCAGGGCGATCATGCCGGCCAGGGTGACCAGATGCAGGGGATAGACCCGCGCGATCCGCGCCCACAGGAAGCCGCGATAGCTGAAGCCCCGGCCGGGCCCCGCCGCCTCGAGATAGACGTGGCTGAGGATGAAGCCCGACAGGACGAAGAAGACTTCGACGCCCAGATAGCCCTTGGTCACCGCCGTCGGCACGAGGCCGACGTCGAGGTGCGGCCAAGCCGCGAACATCACCACCCACAGGGCCGCGAAGAACCGCAGCGTGGTCAGGGAGCGCAGGTCGGGCGGCGTCTGGACGGGCGTCATGGCCGTCCAGACTGGGGGATCAG
>JAEZIH010000279.1 GCA_023416055.1 Pseudomonadota bacterium
CGGAGCTGTTTCAGTTTCAGGGCGTCGATCTCGCCCGAGGCGACCTTGCACAGGAGCAGGGCGGAGAGCTGCGCCCGTTCGGTGAAGCTGGCGGGCCAGGCAAACTCCTGGTCGGAGTGGATGTCGCCGCCGACGACGCCGAGGGTGTCGATGTTGGGCAGGCCGGCGGCGTGCAGGTTGTTGCCCTCGCAGACCCCGCCGGAGGGCTTCCAGGCGATGGACTGGCCGAGCAGGACGCCGGCGTCGCGGACGGCCTCGAACAGGGCCGTTTGAGCCGCGTCCATCGGCTTGGGCGGGCGGGTCATACCGCCGTGCAGGGCGAGGCTCAGGCCGGGCAGGGGAGGCTCGGCGGCGAGGGCCTGGATTTCAGATTCGATCCACGCGGCCGAGGCGGCGTCGGGGACGCGGACATTGAAGCGGACCACGGCGTTGTCGGCGACGACGTTCAGCGGTCCGCCGCCGGCGATCTTGGCGACATTGACGGTGACGCCGTCGCGCCGGCCGTTCAGGGCGTGCAGGCGGGCGGCGAGAATGGCGGCGCCGGCGACGGCGTTGGCGCCCTCGTGGAAGGCGCGGCCGGCGTGGGCCGCCTTGCCCGTCACCACCAGATGGAAGTTGCCGCTCCCCTTGCGGGCGCCGGCGAGGGTGCCGTCAGGCAGGGAGGGCTCGTAGGTCAGGCCGAGGTGACCGCGCGCGCCTAGCGCGGCCAGCAGGGGGGCGGAGGCGGGGGAGCCGATCTCCTCGTCGGGGCTGAGCAGGACGGTCCAGCCGACGCGGTGGCGGTCGGGATGGAGTTCGAAGGCCTCGAGGGCGGCGAGCAGGACCGAGATGCCGCCCTTCATGTCGGCGATCCCGGGGCCGTTCAGGGCGCCGTCGGGGCGGGTCGTCACCGTCTGGAAGGCGCTGTCGGCGGGGAAGACGGTGTCGTAGTGGCCGGTGAGGACGACCTGGATCAGGGCGTCCGGGCGGGCGGAGATCTTCAGGGCGTCGGCGTGGGCCTCGGAGCGCACCGAGCCGTCGTCGGCGACGGTGTTCGAGCCGGCGGTGGGCACACGCACGACTTCGGCGGGGAGGCGGCGGGCCTCCGCCTCCAGCAGGTTCAGGACGGTCTCGAGGCCCGCGGCGTTGCGGCTGCCGGAGTTGACGTTCGCCCACTCGACCGCGCGCGCCACGATGGCCGGTCCGCGCGCTGCGACATGGTCGAGCACGGTCTGATCGGGGGGCAGAATCCGCATGCGGGCGGACCGTAGCGGGGCGAGGGCCAAAGGTGAAGGCACGGCGGAATCTGCATTGCGCCGCCGCGCCCGGCTTATAGGCTGAGCCGGCCAAACAGGGAGGATGTGGCGATGAGTGACTTGGTGCGGGGGATGAACCCGGTGGGCGCGATCAATACCGCGGCCGAAGCGAAGGCAGCGGCGCGCGCGAGCGCGGTGGCGATTTTCCTCGGGGTGATCTGGGGTGTTGTCGGTCTGGTCTGGATGATGGGGCCGGGCGCTGAGGTGATGCAGGCGGCCATGGCCGAGGCCGCCGCCGGCTCGCCGGGCGGCGAGGGCATGGCCGGAATGATGACGAGCATGGCGGTCGGCTTCGGCGCCTTCCTGATCGTGTGCCAGGTGATCCTGGGCCTGGTTCAGTGGTTCAAGCCGAACATCGTGATCCCGATCCTGTTCACGGTTCTGGTCGTATACGGCCTGGGCTCGGCCGTCCTGAGTCTCACCATGGCGAACCAGATGGCTGCAATGGGCGCGGCCCAGCAGATGCCGGGTTGGCAGGTCTGGGGCGGCATCGCTGTTCTGGTCGTGGAGCTGATCCTGCACATCGCCGGCATCCGCGGCGGCAGCGCGCTGAACAGGTTCCGCTACGAGGAAGCCTGAGGACGCCTACCGGTTCGGGCGCCGGTCCTCGCGACCGGTTCCCGGCTGGCGGGTCTGGCGGCGCCAGCGGATCGACAGGCTGGCCTCGCCCTGTCCGCCGAACCTGGAGCTGACGGTCAGGTTGCGGCGGACCTGCCATTCGACGTTGACCACGGCCCCGGCTTCGCCGCCGCCGATGATCTCCAGATAGACGTCGTCATTGATGTAACGGCCGCCGGCCACGGTCAGGCTGGAGGCCTCGCCGCCGAACGACAGCCGGTCCAGACCGGCGAGTTCGCGCAGGTTCCCGACCACATCGAAGCCGCCGCCGCCGGCCAGCGCCCCGACGCTGGCGGCCAGCTGCGCCGCCTCGAAGGCTGACAGCTGCGAGGCCGAGCGCCCGAACAGCACCTGCGAGAGGATTTCGTCCTGCGGCAGGGCGGGGGTCGAGGTCAGGGCGATCTCGGGGCGGGCCGCGGTGCCGGTGGCGCGGATGGTGGCCGTCAGGGCCGGGTCGTCCCGCGTCGCGGTGAGATTGAGGCGGATCTGGTCGGGCCGCGTCGACAGGGTGACGGTGCCGCGATCGTCGAAGACGAAGCGCTTGCCGGCGAAGTCGTAGTCGCCGCGGACCACGCGGGCCGTTCCGGTCAGGTTGGGCTGGTTGATGGTGCCAGTGACGCGCGCGTTGACGCTCATTTCGACGTTGAGGCCGCGACCGATGACCAGGACGTCGCCGCCCGGCGAGCGGATGGCGATGTCGAGGCCGATCTGCGGCCCGCGCGTGCGGTTCTGCTGCTCCTCAGGGATGTCGCCCCCCGGCTTGTTGATCTCGACGACGTCCATCTCGACGACGCCGCGCGAGCCCGGCGGATTGGCCTCGATGCGGGCCTCGTCGATGTCGATCCGGCCGGTCAGCTGGACCTTGCCATCGGCGGCGCGGACGACGCTCAGCGGGCCCGAGGCGCGGGCGACAGCGATGTCGTTGTCGATGATGCGGAAGCGGGCGAGCGTCAGCTGGACGCTGGAGCCGGAGCCCTCGCGCAGGCCGATGCGGCCATCGCCGGAGACCCTGCCCCCCGAACCGTCGGTGGCCGAGAAGCTCTCGATCATGGCGGTGGTGTCGTCGAAACGGCTGGCGAGGGTGAGGTCCCGAAGCTGCAGGCCGGTGGCGTTGTCGCGGAAGCCGCCCTGCCAGAGGTCCATGCGCCCGTTGATGCGGGGGTCGGCGATGGTGCCGGCCAGGGTGGCGCGCGCGTTGATGATGCCCGAAAGCGAGCGCTCGCCGCCGAGGAACAGGTCCCAGACGGGCTGGACCTGGCCCTGGATGTCCACCTCGCCGCTCATCGGCCGTGTGCGCACCACGGCGAGGCGCAGCGGCGCGGCCGAGGCCTCGACCGGCAGGGTGACATCCGCCTCGCCGCGGACCGCGCCGTCGTCGGCGACGCGCGTCTGGATACGCAGGGTGTTGTCGACCAGCACCGCGTTCAGCGTGCCGTCGATGGCCAGCCCGCGGGGCGCGTCGATGCTGCGGACATTCTGCAGGGTTACGTTGGCCGAACCGGACAGATCTTCACCCGAGCCGCGGAGCGACAGCCGCCCCGTCGCCCGGCCGCGCAGATCGGGGGCGAGGGAGCCAAGCTCCACGCTGGTCAGGTTGGCCTCGATGATGGCGGCGCGGGAATCCTGACGCAGTTCGCCGGTCAGGACGCCGCCGCCTACGCCGAGGTCGACACGGACCACGCGTCCGTCGCCCGCCAGGGCGACGACGGCGGGGTTGCGGGTGGTGAAGGCCACCTCGCGGACGCGGCCCGAACCCTCGAGCGTCACCGTCTGGGCCTCGGTGCGGCGCGAGTAGACCCCCGTCCCGTCGAAGCTGACCGGCGTGGCGCCGCCGACGTCGGCCTTGAGGGTGAAGGGAAGGCGCTCCAGCGTGCCGCGGCCGTTCAGGTTGAGGCTGCGGACCACCCAGGACGAGCCGGCGAGGCGGACGTTGCGGCCGGTGACGTCCAGAATAGCCGTCTCGTCCCCGGCGCCTTCGGTGAGGCGGACGCGGCCCTCGGCCGACCCCGAGGCGAGGAAGGCCCCCGGGCGGGCGGTGAAGCTGAGATCCGCGCTGGACGGGAAGCGGTCGGACAGGGCGATGTCGCCGCGCGCGGTGACCCCGCCGGCGTCGAGATCGACGTCGCTGAGCCGGATGCGGTCGCCGCCGAGATGGAAGGCGCCGCTCGCCCGGGCGGGGCCGTAGTTGGAGCCGGCGACGACGGCGATGCGGCCGTCGGAGGCGTCGGCTCCGCGCTGGAAGGTCAGGTTCATGGCGGCGTCGGCGAGCACCAGGGCGCCGGCGGTGACCTTGCCGAAGGCGGCCTTCAGCTCGGCGCTCGGCCGGGCCAGGGTGCCGCCGACCGTGCCCTCGCCGGTCATGGCGCCGTCGATCTCGACAGGCCCGACGCCGAAGGGGCCGCGAGCATTCCAGTTCATGGCCAGCCGCATGCGCCCGTCCCCCTCGATGTAGCCCCGCGCCGCGGCGGCCCCATGGGCGCCCGAGAGGCGCGCCGAATCGACCACCACGCGGCCGCCGTTCAGCGCTCCGGCGAGTTGCAGCCGGGGCGTCGGGCCGAGCAGGCGGTCCAGTTCGCCGATCCCCAGCGCGAAACCCCGTCCGCTGCCGTCGAAGGTCACGCCCCAAGGGGCGCCGCTGCGGGGCATGGCGGCGGCGATGGTTCCGCCGAAGGCGCCCTTGGCGCCGGCGCGCAGCCGAGCCGCGTCAGTGACCTCGGCCCGGCCCCGGAAGCCGAGCCCGCCGAGCAGGTTGCGTCCGCCCGTGCCCGTCACCTTCAGGGCCTGCCCCTCGGCGTCGAGGCGCTCGAGCAGGTAGGAGCCGTCGGCGAGGCGGGCGGCCTCGAAGCGGACCCGCGGCGTGGGACCGAGCAGGCCGCCGATCATGCCCGCCCTCGAGCCGCCCGCAGCGCTGAGGTCGGCGTCGATGTCGTAGCGGCCGTTGCGGGCCGAGACCTCGACCGGGCCGTGGATGCGCCGGGCCTGGTAGCTGGAGAGCTCGGCGTTCAGCACGTCGATCGAGCCGTCGAGGGTCCAGCGCCCGGAATCGCCCCGGAACAGGGCGGACCAGGCCGCGGCGTCGCCGACAGGGCGGCCGGCGAGACGGGACAGGGAGGGGGTCGAGACGTTGACCCGGAGGCCGCGCGGGAAGCTGCGGTCCTTGAGATTGATCAGGCCGCTGGCGCGCGAGGACAGGTTTTCGGAGGAGAGGCGCCAGCCGACGCCCTGCAGGCCATCGTCGTTGCGGTCAGGCGCGGTGGCGAGGGCGAACTGGGCGGTGCGGCCGATGCGGCGCACGAAGGGGTCGAGCAGGTCTGAGCCCGAGAAGTCGAGGAAGCCGGTGATCAGGGTCTGGTCCGGCCCGTAGGTTCCCTTGATCGTCAGGGGGGTGAAGTCGCCGGTGCGAACCACAGCGTCGACCACCTCGCCGTTGACCACGGCGCGGGCCAGGAAGGGCTGGTCCGGCGAATAGCCGAGCGCGCCCGCGATCGGCCCCCCGCTGGCCTCGCGCGCCTGCAGGTTCAATCGCATGTCGGCGATGTCCTCGGCCAGGGCGGCGTTGAGGCGCAGGAAGTCGCCCGGCCGGCTGTTGCTGTCGGCATTGACGATGATGCGCCTGGTCCCCTTGCGCGGGACCTCTGCTTCGCCGGCCAGCTTCCAGCGACCGTACTCCTTGCTGAAGCCCTCGAGCAGTTCGACGTCGGCGGCGAACCGGTCGATGTCGATGGTCAGGGGCTGGGGCCCGGGGGGCTCGGTGGAGGGCTCGACGAGCGGGCGGCGGATCAGGCGGATGACCTCGGCCTCCACCTCGGTCGCGTGGAATCGGCGCAGCACCAGCGGCCACCAGTTCCAGTCAACGTGGACCTTGCGCGCCTCCAGCCAGACGCCCTCGGCGTCCGTCACGGTGACGCGGTCGATGGTGAAGTCGTCGAACAGGTCGCCGCGCACGCCCTCGACGTTGATGCGACCGTAGCGGCCGAGCTTCTTGCCGGCGACGAAGCTGGTGACCAAGCCGCGGCCGGAGTCGGAGAGCAGGTACATCCGGCCGCCGACGGCCGTGACCAGGACGAGGACGGCTAGGATGGCGACCGCTATGCCGCCGAAGAAGGCGAGAGCCTGCAGCCGCGTGCGCTTGCGCCGCGCCTTCTCGGCGGGCGGCTCGGGCGCTTCGGCGGGCGGCGTCGCGTCGGTCAAAACGCCTGTCCGATGCTGACGTAGACCTGGAAGTCGGCGTCGCCGTCGCGCTTGTCCAAGGGGAAGGCGACGTCCGCGCGGATGGGGCCGAAGGGCAGTTTGTAGCGCACCCCGAAGCCCGCGCCGTAACGCATGTTATCGAGGTTGGGGGCCTCGCCGAAGCCCACCGAACCGGCGTCGACGAAGACCACGCCCTGGAAGTTGCGGAACACGTCGCGGCGGACCTCGGCCGAGGCCTCGAACAGGCTCAGGCCGCCGCGCGGCGTGTTGTCGGGCAGGCGGGGGGCCACGCCCTGGTACTCATAGCCGCGGACCGAGCCGCCGCCGCCCGAGTAGAAGAGGCGGTCCGACGGCACGGTCAGCTCCTCGCCGCCGAGGATCGAGCCCAGCCGCACCCGCCCCGCGAGCACGGTCTTCGCATTGTCCTGGATCGGCAGGTAGGCGGTGGCCTGGGCCTCGGTGCGCAGGAAGACGGTACTGTCTCCGCCGCTGACCGCGGTGGGCTGAACCGAGGCGGTCACGCGCCAGCCGGTGGTGGGGTCCAGCGGATCGTTGGAATTGTCGAGATAGGCGCTGGCGCGGCCGGTCAGGATGACCAGGTCGCGCTCGAAATTGATCGGCGCCCGCGTGACCGGGTCGAAGCGGTTCTCGTCGTAGCGGCCGGCGTCGAGACCGACGCCGTAGCTGAACCAGGAGGTCTTGCCGATGCGCTGCTGCAGGTCTGCGGCGGCGGCGACGGCGATGCGCCGGTAGGCGTCGGTGTCCTCGTTGAGGATGGCCGCAGACAGGCGCAGGGTGCGGCCCGGACGGCGCCAGTGCGGCAGGCGCAGGTCGACGCCGAGGCGGCTGTCGACATCCGCTGCGCGGGCCTGCCAGATCAGGGTGTCGGCGCGGCCGAAGCGGTTGTGCCAGGTCCAGATCAGGTCGAGGCCCGAGCCCTCGGCGGTGGAGAAGGTGGCGCCCGCCTCGAGGATGCGGCGCGGCCGGTCGGTCAGGGTGACGATGATCGGGCGGTTGCCGTCCGGCAGGGTGTCGGCCGCGGGGGCCAGGGCGACGCCGACGCCGTCGTAGACCCCCGTTTCGAGCAGGCGGCGCTCAAGCTCGGCCACATCCTCGGGATCGTAGACCTCGCCCACCGACCAGGGAGCGAGGCCGGCCACCCAGTCGGGATTGGTCGGTCCGCGTGTCTCCAGCCGCACCCCGTCGAGGCGGACCAGGGGGCCGGCGTTGATGTTGAAGGTCGGCTGGACGCTGAAGGCCGCGTGGTCGACGACCACCCGGCGGGGCTCGGCCCGGGCGTCGGCGTGGCCCCGGCGGGTCAGGCCGGCGACGACGCGGCCCTCGGCGGAGATGACGTCGACGGCGCGGCCCGGATCGCCCGTCTTGAGCGCCATGTCGGCGACGGCGGCCTCGCGCAGGGGCAGGGCCGGGGCGGGATCGATCCAGTTGACGATAGGGTCGGTCAGGGCGAAGCGCGGCCCCGGCGTGACCTGGACGATGGCGACCGGGGTCTCCTCGCCCTCGACCACGTCCTCCAGCACCGGCTGGTAGTAGCCCTCGGAGCGGAGCAGGGCCTCGGCCGCCTCAAGGGCGCCGCGCGCCCGGCGACGGGCCTCGAAGCGGTTGGACGGCGGCCCGTCAACCTCGCCGATTGCGCGCTCCAGCTGGTCGCGCAGGGCCGAATCGAGATCGCCGCGCACCTGGGCGCGCGGGTCGGCCGCGGCGGTCGACGCGAGGAGCGCGAGACCCGCCGCGCTGGAAAGGAACAGGGCGGGCCTCAACGTCAAACCAGAAACCTTGTCTACGGGCCGGCGCCCGGTCAGCGACGGCTGGGCTCGCATCCGTCGGAGGCGCAATTGGGGCCGCCTCGGCGGCTCAATAGAAGAGGGTTTCGCTGTCCGGCTGGACGGATTCCTCGGAGGTGCGCTTCTCGGCGGGCGAAGTCGTGCTGGGCGGCGGGGCGTCCATGGCGCTGGGAGCCGCCACCGGAGCCTGGACTTCCTCCACGGCGGGGGCCATGGGCTCTTCCATCGGGACGTCCATCACTTCCGGCTCGGCCGGACGGGGATCGTCGCAGGCCGTCAGGGCGAAGGCGCCGGTGATGGCGGCAAGGGCGAAAATTCGTTTCATGAGCGGCTCCCCGGGTCGGCGTTGCAAACGCGCGGCTATTTCGACCGTTCCATAGCCAAGATTGCGAACGCGGTCATCAAGGGCGGCAACCAATCCTTTTCCAATTCGCGCGATAGTGGCGGACTGGAGGACGTTCAATGAGTACGACCGCGTACGCCATGGTCTCGCAGGTGCGGTACCGGGAACTGATGACCCGGCTCGCCCTCGCGGCCTTCATCGGCGCGACCGCCTGGTACGTGACTCCCAGCGTCTGGCCCGCCGTCTGGTTCGCCGCCGTTCTCATCACCCAGGCGCTGGACTGGCTGACGTTCCGCCGCTTTCGCCTGAACCCGGAATTGGAGCCGGGGCCGGCCTATGTGGTGCTGACCTGCGTCATGACCGTGGTGAGCGTCGTCGTCTACGGCGGCATCACCGCCTATCTGTGGTTCCGGGGCGGGGAGGCGGGAAGGATCTTCGCCATGGTGCAGTGCGCGGGCGGGCTGTTGCACGTCAGCCTGCACATGCACCATGCGCGGCTGATCCTGATCTCGGCCGTGGCCGCCCACGCCACCTATTTCCTCGGCCTGCCGATCCTGGGCGCGGTGACGACAGGCCACTGGCACGAACTGCTGATCGCCATCGGCTGCCTGCTCTACATGAGCCACCTGGTCGTGGCCGTGCGGCAGAGCTCGATGACGACCACGGCGCTGAAGAACGCGCGCGACGCGGAACAGCGGGCGCGCCAGAAGGCAGAGGTGGCCAGCGCCGCCAAGTCGGATTTCCTCGCCGTGGTCAGCCACGAGATCCGCACGCCGATGAATGCGGTGATCTCGGCCGCCAACCTGCTGCGCCGGACCCGGCTGGACGCGCGCCAGCGCGAGCACGTGTCGATGCTTATCGACGCCGGGGACGTGCTGATGGGCCTGCTCAACGACGTGCTCGACTTCTCCAAGATCGAGGCGGGCAAGATGGAGCTGGAGAGCGCCGAGGTGGTCGTGCGCGAACGGCTGGCGACGCTGGGCCGGCTGTGGGAGCCGCGGGCGCGGGCGAACGGCGTGCGGCTGACGCTTCGGACCGGCCCCGAGGTCCCGGAGGCGGTGCGCACCGATCCGCTGCGCCTGCAACAGATCCTGTTCAACCTGCTGTCCACCGCGGTCAAGTTCACCGAGGAAGGCGAGATCACGGTCACGGTCGGATGGGAAGACGGCCGCCTGACGGTGGCGGTGGCCGACACGGGCTGCGGAATTCCGGCGAGCCGGCTGGAGCATGTCTTCAACAGCTTCGAACAGGCCGACGTGGGCACCACCCGCCGGCATGGAGGCACCGGCCTGGGTCTGTCGATCAGCCGCAAACTGGCCGAGATCATGGGCGGCGGCCTGACCGCCACCAGCGTTGAAGGGGAGGGCTCGACCTTCACCCTGGTCCTGCCGGTCGAGGCGGTGGAGACGGCGGCGGCCCGTCCCGAGCCGCAGGCCGAGGCGGCCGGCGGACTGCGGGGACGCTCGATCCTGGCGGCGGACGACCACGAGGTGAACCGTCGCATCCTGACCCTGCTGCTCGAGCCGCACGGCTGCCGGCTGACCCTGGTCGAGAACGGCGCCGAAGCGGTCGAGGCGGCGGCGGCCGAACCGTTCGACGCCATCCTGATGGACATGCAGATGCCGGTGATGGACGGGCTGGAGGCGACCCGCCGCATCCGGGCGGGTCAGGCCAACGGAGACACGCCGGTCATCGCCCTGACCGCCAATGCGTTGGACACCCACCGCGCCGCCTGGGAGGCCGCCGGGGTGCACGCCTTCCTGACCAAGCCGATCGATCCGGTGATGCTGGCCCGGACCCTCGCCGAGGCCTGCGCGGCGGAACGGTCCGGCGCCCCCGACGCGGCGGTGGCCTGAGGCTCAGCGCCAGAGGGCGGCCGCGTCCTCAAGCGTCAGGTCTGCGGGTCGGGCGGCGATCGCGGCCGGCTGGCCGTCGAAGCGCGGCGTGGGCGCGGGCTGGACGACGCCATGGTCGACAAAGGTCGCGCGGGCGGCGTTGTGCGGGTGCGACGGGGCCTCGGAAGGCGTCAGCACCGGCGTGACGCAGGCGTCCGTCCCGGCGAAATGCGCGGCCCAGTCGTCGCGGTCCCGTGTCGCGAACACGGCGGCGAAGCGCTGGTGCACGGCCGGCCACGCCGCGAAGTCCATCTGCGGCGCTTCCTCCGCCGGGATGCCGAGGCCGGCCAGCAGGGCGGCGTAGAACTGCGGCTCCAGCGCGCCGACGGCGACGAACCGGCCGTCGCGGCAGGCGTAGCACCGGTAGAAGGGCGCGCCGCCATCCAGCAGATTCGCCCCACGGGCCTCGCGCCACAGGCCGCGGGCGGACAGGGCGTGGAACAGGCTGGTCAGCAGGGCCGAGCCGTCGGTCATGGCGGCGTCGACGACCCGGCCCTTGCCGGTCGTGCGGGCCTCGACCAGCGCGGCCAGAACACCGACCACCAGCAGCATGGCGCCGCCGCCGTAGTCGCCGACCACGTTCAGCGGCGGGCGCGGCGGGCGATCCGGCTCGCCGAGCATGGCCAGCGCCCCCGAAAGGGCGAGATAGTTGAGATCATGCCCGACATCGCCGGCCAGGGGACCCGTCTGGCCCCAGCCGGTGATGCGCGCGAACACCAGCCGCGGATTGCGCGCGGCGCAGTCTTCGGGGCCCAGCCCGAGACGTTCCATCACGCCGGGACGAAAGCCTTCGATCAGGGCGTCGGCGTTGGCGATCAGCTCGCCCACGCGGGCGAGGTCGTCAGGATTCTTGAGGTCGACCGGGACGGCGGCGCGCCCTCGATGCAGGATTTCTCCGCCCACGTCGGTGAAGACAGGCGCTCCCGCCGTCGCGCTGCGGGTCAGGCGCAGCACCTCGGCCCCCAGGTCGGCCAGCACCATGCCGGCGAAGGTCACGGGCCCAAGGCCGTCGAACTCGAGGATGCGCACGCCGGACAAGGGTTTCATCAGCCTTGCTTAGCCGTGGCGGCCACGACCGTCGAGACGACGCTTGACCCCGGCCGCGCTTTGCAACAGAAGGCGCGTCGCGGTCCGCAAGCGCGGTCCCGCGAGGGTGTGTGCGTCCTTAGCTCAGTTGGTTAGAGCATCTGACTTTTAATCAGAGGGTCCTCGGTTCGAGCCCGAGAGGACGTACCATCTCCCTTCCCGGAACAAGCCGGCAGACCCCTAGTTGTCGAAGGACAGCGAAGGAGACCGCCATGCCGCATCAGAACGTCGAGTCCTCGAAGGCGACGGCCCAGAACGCCGCCACCGATCCGGTCGGTCCCGGCGACCAGACACGCGCCGGCGGCGAGAACCCTCGTCCCGAACCGCGCAGCTACGCCGCTGCCGAGGTGACTGATTCGACCCTTGCCCCGCCCGCCGCGGGCGAGATCGCCGACTTCATGGACGAGGGCGATCCCCTCGGCCCTGAGGAGGTCCAGCTCGGGGGCACCAATCGCAACCGGCCGCGCAATACGGACGCCGACGCCGGGCAGGGACCGAAGACCCGCGCCGGCAACCGCAACCGGGTCAGGTCGGGAACGGCCGAGGGCTAGTGGACAGGACTCCGGAGCGCGTGGTTGAACAGCGCCATGCGCCCGCCTGTCCTGCCTGTCGCCCTGTTGTTGCTATTGTCGGCCTGCGGCGCGGCGAAGGATTTCGGCTCCGGAGTCGGGGCCGCGGCCACGGCGCCGCTGGAGGACTTCAACCTGCGGCGGGAATATATCCCCACAGTGCTGCTGCAGGCAGAGGCCAATCCGTATGACCTGCGCAACCTGAACCACTGCGCCACCATCGCGGCCGAGATCGGCCGTCTGGACGAGGCCCTGGGCCCCGATCTGGACGAACCTCCGGCGCCTGACGGCTCCAGCATGGGCGAGCGCGCCGGTGACGCCGCCTCAAGGGCGGCGCTGGACGCCATTCGCGACACCACCACCGACTTCATCCCCGGCCGCAGCTGGATCCGCCGCCTGTCCGGCGCGGAACAGCACAGCCGGCACGTTCAGGCGGCGATCCAGGCCGGGCGCATGCGTCGCGCCTTCCTCAAGGGGGTGGGGATGAACCGCAACTGCGCGCCGCCGGCCGCGCCGCGGTGGTTCCGGCCGAGAGCGAGACCGTAGGCAAGAGGCAGCGGGCCCTGCTGCCTCAGCCCCTCCCGTTCGTCACATGCCGCGCGTGGAAGTCCCGGCGGAACCGCTCGAACCGCCCCTCGCTGATCGCCGCCCGCATCGCCGCCGTAAGCGCCTGGAAGAAGGCGATGTTGTGCCAGCTGAGCAGGACCTTGCCGAGGATCTCGTCGGTGCGGATCAGGTGGTGCAGGTAAGCCTTTGAATAGTCCTGCGAGGCGGGGCAGGGGACCTCCGGATCCAGCGGGTCCTGGTCCTCGGCGAAGCGCGCGTTCTTGAGATTGATCGGACCGGCCCAGGTCCAGGCCTGGCCGTGGCGCCCGGCCCGGGTGGGCAGGACGCAGTCGAACATGTCGACGCCGCGCCACACCGCCTCGACCAGATC
>JAEZIH010000037.1 GCA_023416055.1 Pseudomonadota bacterium
GGGGTGCGGCCGATCGGGCTCTGGTCGATGTCGATGACCTTGTCGAACAGCTCCAGCCCCTCGATGCGGTCGAAGGGGGCGGGGGCGTCCGAGGCGTTGTGCAGCCGACGCGCGGCGGCCTTGTAGAGGGTCTCGATGGTGAAGGTCGACTTGCCGCCGCCGGACACCCCGGTGACGCAGGTGAACAGGCCGCCGGGGATTTCGCCGGTGACGTTCTTCAGGTTGTTGCCGCGCGCGCCGGTGATCTTCAGCATCCGCTTGCGGTCCACCGGGCGGCGGCCTTCCGGCGGCAGCTCGATCTCGCGCTCGCCGGTCAGGTATTTGCCGGTCAGCGACTTCGGATTGGCCATGACCTCTTCGGGCGTGCCCTGGGCGCAGACCTCGCCGCCGTGGACGCCCGCGGCCGGGCCCATGTCGATGACGTAGTCGGCCGTCAGGATGGCCTCCTCGTCGTGCTCGACCACCAGCACCGAGTTGCCGAGGTCGCGCAGGCCCTTCAGGCTGTCCAGCAGGCGGGTGTTGTCGCGCTGGTGCAGGCCGATCGATGGCTCGTCCAGAACGTAGAGCACTCCCGTCAGGCCCGAGCCGATCTGGCTGGCCAGACGGATGCGCTGGCTCTCGCCGCCGGACAGGGTGCCCGAAGCGCGCGATAGGTTGAGGTAGTCCAGGCCCACGTTGTTGAGGAAGCGCAGCCGGTCGTTGATCTCCTTCAGGATCCGCCGGGCGATCTCCATCTGTTTGTCGGTCAGCTGGCCGTCCAGAGCGGTGAACCAGTCATGGGCCGACTTGATCGACAGGGCCGAGATCTCGGCGATGTCCTTTGCCGCCACCTTCACCGCCAGGGCCTCGGGCTTTAGGCGCTTGCCGCCGCAGGCCTCGCACGGCGTCTCGGACTGGAATCGGCCCAGCTCCTCGCGCACCCACGCCGAGTCGGTCTCGCGCCACCGCCGCTCGAGGTTGGGCAAGACGCCCTCGAAGGCCTTGGTGGTCTCGTAGGTGCGGGCGTTGTCGTCGTAGGTGAACTTGACCTTCTCGCCGCCCGAGCCGTGCAGGATGATCTGCTGCGCCTTGGCCGGCAGCTCGCGCCACGGCTTGTCCATCGAGAAGCCGTAGTGGCGGCTCAGCGACTGCAGGGTCTGGGTGTAGAGCGGGGAGGGGCCGCGCGACCACGGCGCCACGGCGCCCTTGTGCAGGGTCTTGTCCCGGTCCGGCACCACCAGGTCGGCGTCGAAGGCCAGCTTCATGCCCAGGCCGTCACAGACAGGGCAGGCGCCGAACGGGTTGTTGAACGAGAACAGCCGCGGCTCGATCTCGCTGATCGTGAAACCCGAGACCGGGCAGGCGAACTTCTCCGAGAAGACGATGCGCCGCGGCTCCTCGCCCTCCGGCGCATTGGCCCATTCCGCCACCGCGATCCCGTCCGCCAGACCCAGCGCCGTCTGCAGGCTGTCGGCGTAGCGCCCCTCCAGCCCCGGCTTGGTGACGATGCGGTCCACCACGATGTCGATGTCGTGCTTGAACTTCTTGTCGAGCGTCGGCGCGTCCTCGATGGCGTAGAATTCCCCGTCGACCTTCAGCCGCTGGAAGCCCTGCCGCTGCCACTCGGCGATCTCCTTGCGGTATTCGCCCTTGCGGCCGCGCACGACCGGCGCCAGCAGCAGCAGCCGCTCCCCGTCCGGCAGGGCGGTCAGCTTGTCGACCATCATCGAGATGGTCTGGCTCTCGATCGGCAGGCCCGTGGCGGGGGAGTAGGGGACGCCGACGCGCGCCCACAGCAGGCGCATGTAGTCGTGGATCTCGGTGACCGTGCCGACGGTCGAGCGCGGGTTCTTCGAGGTCGTCTTCTGTTCGATCGAGATGGCCGGGGACAGGCCCTCGATCAGGTCGACGTCCGGCTTGCCCATCAGTTCGAGGAACTGGCGGGCGTAGGCGCTCAGGCTCTCGACATAGCGGCGCTGGCCCTCGGCGTAGATGGTGTCGAACGCGAGCGAAGACTTCCCGGACCCCGACAGCCCGGTCATCACCACGAGCTGCTCGCGCGGGATGTCGACGTCCACGCCCTTGAGGTTGTGCTCGCGCGCGCCGCGCACGCGAATGAAGTTGTGCTTTTCGGTCATGGAATCCGGGAACGCGGTGGGGCCGGGGAGGGTCCGGGGCGACGCCGCTATATGGGAACCAATTCGGCGATTTCAGCAAGAACAAGATGGGAACATTGGGTCGGATTTGCGTTCGCCGAACCAAACTCGCTAGCATACTGTACAGCTTGGGGGGTTGGGTATGTGGCGTAGCGTCGGGATTGTGGCGGCCGTGCTGGCCCTGGCGGCGTGCGGGGCGGGAGACGAGGGGCGAACTCCGGAAGCGCGGGGCGACGCAGCCTCCCCCGCCGCACCGACCGAAGGCGCCGCCGCCGCCAAGGCGCCGTCCGCAGGCGGGTTCGATCCAGCCACGGCGCCCCTGTCCAGCGCGCCGCTGGGCGCCTTCCCCTATTTCTCCCTGCCCGACGGCTACGTCCGCACCGGCGAGGAGACGCATGACTTCTTCGCCTTCCCGTTCTGGGTGGAGGGGGCGTTCCGCACCGTCGAGGGCAGGGTGCACATGTCGATGATCGAGCCGGAGGACGACAAGCGGTTCTCGCGTCTGGAGCTGCAGCGAAACATCGAGGCGGTGATCGACCGGGTCGGCGGGGTCAAGGTGTCCCAGTCAGCGGTGCCGGGCGACGCCATCAACGCCCTCGGCGACCGGATGATCAGCGACACCACGGCCGGCACCGGCGACATCTACAACAACGAGGTCGCCACCTATGTCATCCGCCGCGCGGACAAGACCATCTGGGTGCATTTCGATGCCGGGTCCTCGACCGGCGGCCTGACGGTGGCCGAGACCGCCCCGCTGGCGATCACGGCGGGTCTGCTGCCGGCCGAGCAACTGCGGCGGGAGCTGGAGGCGGACGGACGCGTCGCCATCCAGGTCAATTTCGCCGTCGACAAGGCCGACATCCTGCCGGACTCGCGACCGCAGATCGACGCCGTCCTGGCCCTGCTGCGCGGCGACGACGCCCTGCGGCTGGGGGTCGAGGGGCACACCGACAACACCGGCACGGCCGCCCACAACCGCACCCTGTCCGACGCCCGCGCCCGTTCCGTGGTCGCCGCCCTGACAGCCGCGGGGATCGCCGGCAGCCGGCTTGAGCCGCGGGGCTTCGGGCCGGACCGCCCGGTCGCCGACAATGCAACCGAGGCTGGGCGGGCCCGGAACCGCCGGGTCGAACTGGTCAAGCTTTAAAGGGGGAACTGTCATGTTGAAGAAGCTCGCGATCGGCGTCGTCGGACTGGCCGTGATCGGCGGCGGCGCCTGGGCGGCGACCCAGTATCTCGGACCCGCATCCAGTCAGGCCCAGACGCCCGGCGACCCCTCGGCCGACGAGGATGAGGACAAGAAGCGTCTGCTTTCACGCCGGCGCGGTCCGGTCGAGGTGGACGCCAACGGGGCGCCGCTGCTGCGCAATGGCCTGTGGAAGGTGACCTCGGTCACCGACGGCGTGACCATGACCGCCAGGATCTGTCTCGACGAGGCCTTCCAGAAGGAAGCCAGCCTGTTCAGCCTGCAACTGATCGGCGCCGCCTGTCCCGGGGCGCCGGAGATCTCGCGCACGGGCGACAGCTTCGTCA
Source organism: Pseudomonadota bacterium (assembly GCA_023416055.1). GTDB lineage: Bacteria > Pseudomonadota > Alphaproteobacteria > Caulobacterales > Caulobacteraceae > Brevundimonas. The sequence goes on from JAEZIH010000037.1 coordinate 3,669, forward strand.
TTCTGCGGACCTGCGCCATGGGGCCGGTCCGTCAGGTCGGGACGACGCGGGTCAGCGGCGACATGCACACGACCTACCTGCGCCAGACCGAGCTGGTCACGACGGGGCCGGGCGTGCCGCCGGAGACCAGCAATCAGCGGGAGCAGGGGTCGTTCGAGGGCGCCTGTCCGGCGGGCATGGCCGGCGGCGACATGGACATGAACGGCGGGCGCATCAATGCGCGGATGCTGATGGCGATCGGCGGCGCGGCCGCCCTGCCCACAGGCGCCCTGAACGAACTGGATTTCGAACGCATGACGCCGCCGCGTCCGGCCGAATAGGGAATGGGGACCTCAGCCCGGCGGCGACATCCGGTACCGCTCGCCCTTGCCCAGCAGCACCCCGTTGGCGCCGGCGATGCCCAGCTCCAGGCTCTCGGCGATGCGGCGGGCGCGTTCGATGAAGTGATCCGCCGCGGCCGGCGGGCAAACCTCGTGCGCGGTCTGTTCGAAAAGCTCCAGCCAGCGGTCGAAATGTTCGCCGTCGACGGGCAGGGGCAGGTGTTTGGGCATCGGCCGGCCGTGATAGACGCCGCTCATCAGGGCCACCGAGGACCAGAACAGCCGCATCTGCTCTAGGTGCGGCCCCCAGTCTGAAATGCGCGCGTCGAACACCGGGCCGAGCAGCGGGTCGGCGCGCACCTTGTCGTAGAAGGCGTCCACCAGACGGGCGATCATCGGCTCGTCGATGCCGGTTTCGGCCCGGATCTGAGCGATGATGGCCTCGCGGCGGCTGGCGGCGTCACGGGAGTCGGCGGGGGAATCCATGACCGCCATCTAGGCGTCCGGGGGCTGCGGGGCCAGAGTCCGCGGGGTCGCAGCGAGGGCCAGGCCGCCTCCGGTAACGGCTTCGTCAGCGCCGCCCGTCGCCGAAATCGCTTGCGGCGAGGGGCCTTCACACTCATCTTGGGGGTCGAGTGAGTTAACCGGAGGCCCGACGAACATGATCAGCGCACTGGGAATTGCTTTCGCCCTTTCCGCCACGCTGCTCGCGCTCGTCCATGTCCTCATCCAGCCTCGCCCCAAGCCCGTCCCCGTCCGCATTCGTGACGCTCGATCGCGTCGCGGCCCGCACGCCTGACGGCCGCACCCTATTCTCCGACCTGAGCCTCGCCTTCGGGCGTGAGCGCACGGGCGTCGTCGGCCGCAACGGGGCCGGCAAGACCACCCTGCTGCGCCTGGTCTCGGGCCTCGCCGAGCCAGCCGAGGGCGCCGTGGCTCGCCCGGGCGCCGTCGCCTGGCTGGAGCAACGCCGCGAGCCGGCTCCGGGCGAAACTGTGCTTGACCTCCTCGGCGCCGCCCCCGGCATGGCCGTGGTGCGGCGGGTGCTGGCGGGCGAGGGCGGGGCGGAGGACCTCGCCGCCGCCGACTGGACGCTGGAGCCGCGGATCGAGGCCGCCCTTGCCGACGTCGGCCTGCCCGGGCTCGTTCCGGACCGCCCGGCAGCGACGCTGAGCGGCGGGGAACAGACTCGCGTACGGCTCGCCGCCCTGCTGATGCGCGAGCCTGATCTGCTGGTCCTCGACGAACCGACCAATCACCTCGACGTCGCCGGCCGGTCGGCCATCGCCGACCTGCTTGAGCGCTGGAAGGGCGGGGCCGTTGTGGTCAGCCACGACCGCGCGCTGCTGCGTCGAATGGACCGCATCCTCGAACTGTCGCAGCTGGGGCCGTCGGTCTACGGCGGCGGCTGGGACCTCTACGCCGAACGCAAGGCGGAGGAGCAGGCGGCTGCCGAGCATGACCTCGACAGCGCCTCACGCAACCTCGCCCAGGCCGCGCGCCAGAACCGCAAGGCGGTCGAACGCAAGGCGCGCCGCGATCGCGCCGGTCGCGCCTTCGCCGCCAGGCGCTCGGAGCCGAAGATCCTGCTCGGGGCCATGGCCGAACGCGCCGAGACCAGCGGAGCGCGCGAAAACGCGCTCGCCCGTCGCCGCGCCGAGACGGCCGAAGCCGAACTGGAAGCGGCGCGCGAACGCGTCGAAAAGGTTCGCGCCCTGTCCATTCCGATGCCCTCGACGGGCCTGGCGCCGGGCAAGACGGTGCTGGCCCTGGACGAAGCCGCATGGGACGCGCCGGACGGGCGACGGATCGTCGGTCCGGTCACGCTTCGCCTGACCGGACCGGAGCGGATCACCGTCACCGGCCCGAACGGGGCGGGCAAGTCGACCTTGCTGAAGCTGATGGCGGGGGAACTGGACCCGACCGCGGGCAGGGTGGAGCGCCCGGTCACAGCGGCGCTGCTGGACCAGGACGCCGCCCTGCTGCGTCCCGCCGAAACCCTGCTGGAGGCCTGGCTGAGGCTCAATCCGGGCGGCACGTCCAACCACGCCCAGGCCGCCCTGGCGCGGTTCCTGTTCCGCAACACGGCGGCCCGGCGCATCGTCGGAACCCTCTCGGGCGGCGAACGCCTGCGCGCCGCCCTGGCCTGCGTGATGACCGGCGAGCGTCCGCCGCAGCTGCTGATCCTCGACGAGCCGACCAATCACCTCGACCTCGAGTCGCTGGCGGCGGTCGAGGCGGCTCTGGCCGCTTACGATGGAGCGCTGGTCGTGGTCAGCCATGACCCCGACTTCCTCGAAGCCGTCGGGATTGAGCGGACGCTGGAGCTCAGGCCGTCCGGTTGAAGGCGACCGCCCGGCCATCCCCGGCGTTGGCCCGGCCGCTGGCGCCATAGGCCGACGGACTGCCGCGCTGCGCCGTCACCTCGGCGGCGATAGTCTTCACCAGACCTTCCGAGATGATCCTCGCCGCCTCGATGGCCCGCGAATGCCGGCTCAGCATGGCCTCGAATGCCTCGGTGACGCGCACCAGAGCGGCGCGTTCGCTGGCCGGCGCGGCCGCCAGCACCTCCGGGCGCGCCTTGATCTGGGCGGATTCCCGACGGTAGGCGTTGGCCAGATCCTGGGTCCCGGCCAGGCTGGCGGCGGCGTCCTGCGGCCGGTGCGCCTCGAAGGCCTTCGCCTCGGCGCCGAGGCTGGCGATCAGCCGCTCGGTCAGGTCGATCAGCTGGCGGACGCGGGCGGTGGCGTTCAGTTCGGCGGTTCCGGTCATTGCGTCTGCTCCTGCATCTTCAGCATCTGGGCCATCACCTGGTCGGCCAGGCCGATGCCCCCGGCCTTGACGGTCTGCTGGGCCATGGCGTCGATCATGAAGCCGCGCCAGGTGGCCTCGGCCTCGCCGCCGCCGAACGGACCGTCGGTCGACAGGCCCTCGAACATCGGCTTCAGCATCTGCGCCAGGAAGGTGGCCTCGAAGGC
>JAEZIH010000043.1 GCA_023416055.1 Pseudomonadota bacterium
ACGGCCGTCAGGTTGCGCCACGCCTCGGCGACCGCCTGCTTGCCGCCCTCGTAGGGGTCCGCCTGTACATAGCGCGGCGTGACGTCCGAGGTCATCGCCAGCCCCTTGTCGGTGCCGTGCACCCGCACCACCCCGGCGTCGGCGCCCGTGGCCGAGTCGTGCAGGGTGTCGGCCATGACGTGGCGGTCGTACTGCTCCCAGATCCAGCGCTTGGAGGCCATGTCCGGGCAGCAGACCACCTTGATCACCGCATCGACCCAGCTCTCCGGGGCCGGGACCTCCTTGGGGTCCAGCCGCGGCTGCAGCTCGGGCTGCACCCACGGGCGGTCGTACATCGGCGCGTCGTCGAACAGCGGGGCCAGCGGCACGTCGCACACCGTCTCACCGTGATGCTTCAGCACCAGCCGGCCGGTGTCGGTGGTCTGGCCGATCACCGCGGCGTCCAGCCCCCACTTTTTGAAGATGCGGTAGCCGTCTTCCTCGCGGCCCGGCTTCAGCACCGCCAGCATCCGCTCCTGGCTTTCCGACAGCATCATCTCATAGGCGGTCATGCCCTCTTCGCGCTGGGGCACGGCGTCCATGTTCAGCTCGATGCCGACGCCGCCCTTGCCGGCCATCTCGACCGACGACGAGGTCAGGCCCGCGGCGCCCATGTCCTGGATCGCCGCCACGGCGCCCGAGGCCATCAGCTCCAGCGTCGCCTCGATCAGCAGCTTCTCGGCGAAGGGGTCGCCGACCTGCACGGTGGGGCGCTTCTCGTCGGAGTCCTCGTCGAACTCGGCCGAGGCCATGGTCGCGCCGTGGATGCCGTCGCGGCCCGTCTTCGAGCCGAAATACACCACCGACAACCCCGGGGCGGGGGCGGCCGAGTAGAAGATGCTGTCCGCCTTCGCCAGGCCCACGCACATGGCGTTGACCAGGATGTTGCCGTTGTAGCCGGCGTGGAAATTGGTCTCGCCCGCCACCGTCGGCACGCCGACGCAGTTGCCGTAGCCGCCGATGCCCGAGACCACGCCCGACACCAGCCGCTTCGTCTTCTCGTGCGAGGGATCGCCGAAGCGCAGGGCGTTCAGCAGCGCCACCGGCCGCGCCCCCATGGTGAAGACGTCGCGCATGATCCCGCCCACGCCGGTCGCCGCGCCCTGGTAGGGCTCGATGAAGGACGGGTGGTTGTGGCTCTCCATCTTGAAGATGCAGGCGTCGCCGTCGTCGATGTCGATGACCCCGGCGTTCTCGCCCGGCCCGCAGATCACCCGCGGCCCCTTGGTCGGGAACTTGCCCAGGTGGATCTTCGACGACTTGTAGGAGCAGTGCTCCGACCACATCACCGAGAAGACGCCCAGTTCGACCTGGTTCGGCTCGCGGCCCAGCCGGTCGAGGATCACCTGGTACTCGTTCGGAGCCAGGCCGTATTCGGCGGCCAGTTCGGCCATGGTCTTCTGGGGAGCGCTCATGGCCGCGCCTCATAGCGGCAGACGGCCCGCGTGTCAGCCGCCGCGGCGGAACATCGTCGCCGCGCCGCCATTGAATCCACCGAAGCCACAGGAGGCCGCCATGACCGACCAGCCCATCGACCCCGCCGCCACGCCCGAGGATCCGGACGCGCCCGAGATCGCCGCCGACGACGCCGGGGCCAGCGCCGCCGCCGAGCGTGCGGCCCGCCACGCCGCCAACGACGACGGGGAGGGGGAGGACGCCTGATGGCCCGCACCGGTTCGGAGACCACGCCCACCCCGCCTGATCACCAGCAGATGGACCGCTCGAACGACCCGGACGTCACCCGCGCCATGGACGAGGCGGCCCCGGCGGAGGCGATGGTCAGCCGTCAGCGCCTCACGGGCTCGGCCGCGGGCGTCGGCAGCGTCGGCTGCGACGAGGACGGCGCCTTCGACGTCGGCGATCCCGAACGCGACCCGCGCGACGAGCCGGAGGCCAACTAGCGGGCCCGCTCGACGCCCGGCGTCAGACGGAAGGTCAGGATGACCGCCGCGATCACCACCGCCACCGCCGCCGCCAGGGCGATGTAGGCCAGCGGCGGATTGCGCTCCATCTCGGCCGCGAACACGCCCAGCAGGCCCCACGAGATCGGCAGGGCGTAGCCCAGCATGCGCAGCCGCCAGGTCACGAACACGGCGACCAGCACCACCCCCGCCACCGCCACCACGGCCCATCCGGTCGGGCTCAGCATGGCGGGCAGGGCGTCGTTGCCGGTCGCCACGGTCAGCAGGTTGACCGGCGAGGCCACGGTCAGCCAGCCGGCCAGCAGGGCCAGCGGCCAGACCACCAGCCACCGGTCGCGGTCGCTCCGACCCAGGGCGCGGATGGCCCCGGCGTTGGCGAGCAGCGGCGCCAGCAGAACGACCAGCGAGGCGAAGATCAGCACCACCGTCGCCGTCTCCCAGTCGAAAGCCGCGGCGACAACCCACCAGCCGATGCCGAGGAAGGCCGCGGCCGACGGCCAGCCGAGCCGCTGGATCAGCAGGCTCTCGCCCGTCTGCCGCATCGCCTGCCGCACGGCGTAGGCGAGAAGGCCCAGATAGATCAGGCCCCAGATCGAGAAGGCGTAGCCCGCCACCCGCAAGGTCTCGTCGCTGTCGGCCGAGAATTCCGCCGGCGACTGGCCCCAGCCCAGCAGCTGCTGCGACCACCCCACCGCGACGGCGAACCCCGCCGTCGCGAGCACGATCAGGCGGCGGGTCATCTGGGCGGAGGTCGGTCGAACGATCGAGGACATGCGGGCTCCTGCAAGCGGGGCGGTTCACATGCTCTACGCGTCGCGGGGCGGCTTGGTTCACTCCGCCCGGAACCGCGGCGCCGCGGCGCGGTTCTCGCAGCGAAGGAGATCGCCATGAACGACACCCCCGAACGCCCCGAAGAATTGCCCGTCTTCGAGACCGACGCGGGCCGCGCCGACCGCGCCCGCGAGCAGGGCCTTGGACTGGGCGAACGCGAGCTGCAGGCCCAGCGCGGCCCGGGCGGCGTCTCCACCCCGGACGTCGAGCCCGGCGCCGAGGAGGAGCGTCTGGCCGGCTCCGAATTCCTCGATCAGACCTCAGGCGTCCAGCCGGCTCGCGACGACGTCCAGGCGACGCCGCCCTCCAGCAGCCGCTAGGGCTTCAGCCGCGCCGGATTGCCGACCGCGGTCCGGCCGGCGGGCACGTCGCGCGTCACCACCGCCCCCGCTCCGATGACGGCGTCGTCACCGATGGTCACGCCGGGAAGGATCAGCGCCCCGCCGCCGATCCAGACGTTGCGTCCGATTACGATCGGTCGTCCGAACTCGACCCCTGCGGCCCGTTCGGCCGGATCGCGCGGATGGTCCGCGGTCAGAATCTGCACCCCCGGGCCGATCTGCGTGCCCTCGCCGATCTCCACCTCGCAGACGGGGAGGACGACGCAGTTGAAGTTCAGAACGACGCCGCGCCCCAGCCGGATGTTGTAGCCGTAGTCGCAGTGGAACGGCGGCCGCACCACCGCCCCCTCGCCAACCTCGCCCAGCCGCTGGCGCAGCAGGTCCAGCCGCACTTCGGGCGAGGCTCCCATGGCGGCGTTGTAGCGCGCCATCCACTGGTGCGCGGCCGCCATGTCGGCCTGAAGCTCGGGGTCGCCGGGGTCGTACGGCAGGCCAGAGATCATCTTCTGGCGTTCGCTCATGAACATGACCGGCTCCCCCTCGGACTCCGGCGAGTTCGGCCGTATCGACGGCCGCGGTCAAGCCTGCCGGTTCAGGCCGCCGCGTAGATGCTGCGGAACAGGGTCGCGCCGTCGGCCGAGCCCAGCTCGTCCTCGAAGGCCCGGTCGGGGTGGGGCATCATGCCCAGGACGTTGCCGCGGGCGTTCTGGATGCCGGCGATGTCGGCGACCGAGCCGTTGGGGTTGTCGACATAGCGGAACACCACCTGGCCCTCGCCCTCCAGACGCGCCAGCGTCTCGGCGTCGGCGAAATAGTTGCCGTCGCCGTTGCCCTGGGTCATCACCACCTCGCGCTGGCCCTGATAGCCCGAGGTGAAGCGGGTCTGGCCGTTGGCCACCTGCAGGGTGATCGGCTTGCAGACGTACTTCAGCCCGGCGTTGCGCAGCAGGGCGCCCGGCAGCATCCCGGCCTCGCACAGGATCTGGAAGCCGTTGCAGATGCCGACCACGGCCACGCCGTCGTCGGCGGCCTTCTTCACCGCCTCCATCACCGGCGACTGGGCCGCCATGGCGCCGCAGCGCAGGTAGTCGCCGTAGGAGAAGCCGCCCGGCAGGACGATCAGGTCCAGCCCCTTGGGCAGCTCCGTCTCCTGGTGCCAGACCATCTGCACGGCCTCGCCCGTCGATCGCTCGACGGCGACCTTGCAGTCGCGATCGCAGTTGGAACCGGGGAAGACGATGACGGCGGCGCTCATGGCGCGGCCCTTTAGCAGCGTTCGCGGCGGATGTCAGTGCGCCGGATCGAGAAGCCCGAGCCGCGTCTCGATCCGTTCAAGCCGCTCGTCGTGACGACCGGCCACCTGATAGAGTGTCGAGACATCGAGCGCGATCGCCGAGACGTGCCCGCGTATGGCTTGGAGCTCGCCCTTGATGGCGCGCACGTCCCCCTTCACCTCGCTCATGTCCAAGCGCAGTGACTTGAGCAAGTCATAGATCAGATCGTTGGTGATCCCGGCCATGCCTTGCACGTAGCACACAGGGAACGAAACGGCAACATTCCGTCCGTCAGCCTCAGCCCCGGTTCTCGTAGGTCGCCGTGATCGACGCCTTGGCCAGGGTGTGGAAGTGCAGGTTGAAGCCGAACACGGCGCCGGAGTTGTCCGGCGTCACGTCCAGCTTCTCCGTATCGACGGCGAAGACCGTGAAGATGTAGCGGTGCGGCCCATGCCCCGGCGGCGGGGCGGCCCCGCCGAAGCCGGTATCGCCATAGTCGGTGCGCCCCTCGACCGCCCCCGCCGGCATCGGCCCTCCGGTCGGCAGCTCCGTCACATCGGCCGGGATGTTGGCCACCGTCCAGTGCCAGAAGCCCGAACCCGTCGGCGCGTCGGGGTCGTAGCAGGTGACGGCGTAGCTCTTGGTTCCCTCCGGAGCCCCCGACCACTTCAGGTGTGGCGAGGTGTTGCCCTTGGCCTTGACCTGGGCGTCCGGCAGCACGCCGCCGTCGGTGATGTCGTTGGAGGTGAGTGTGAAGGTCATCGGGCTCCTCCTTGTCGGCTTGAGGCCTTCTAACGCATTTGCGCGGTCAGTGCGCCTGCCCGACCGCCTCGGGCGTGAAGGCGCGGTCGTCCATCAGCCCGCCAGCCAGCGCCGCGGCGAAGATGATCACCCCGACGACGACCGCGAGCGCCACGAACAGTTTGAGCAGCCGCCTCATCTTCCCCTCGGAACAGGTCTCAGGCGACCTCGATGCGGTAGCTCTCGATCACGGTGTTGGCGAGCAGGGTCTCGCACATCCGCTTCGCCTCGGCGGCGGGATCGTCCACGCCGTCCAGGTCGAACTCGATCAGCTTGCCGACGCGGGCGTTGGCCACGCCGGGCCAGCCCAGGCCGTGCAGGGCGCCCTCGACGGCCTTGCCCTGCACATCCAGCACGCCCGGCTTCAGGAAGACGTGAACCTTGACCTTGGCCATCAGTGCAGTCCCCCCTGAATCACGGTCGGCATGTCCTTCATGATGCCGAGGCGGCGGGCCACCTCGGTGTAGCTCTCGATGACGTTGCCCATGTCGCGGCGGAAACGGTCCTTGTCCAGCTTCTCGCCGGTGGTGCTGTCCCACAGGCGGCAGCTGTCCGGGCTGATCTCGTCGGCCAGGATGACGCGGGCGAAGTCGTTCTCCCAGATGCGGCCGAATTCGATCTTGAAGTCGACCAGGGTGATGCCGACCGCGCCGAACATGCCCGACAGGTAGTCGTTGACCCGTACGGTCATGGCCAGGATGTCGTCCAGTTCCTGGGTCGAGGCCCAGTTGAAGGCCGTGATGTGCTCCTCGGTGACCATCGGGTCGTTGAGTTCGTCCTTCTTGTAGTAGAACTCGATGATCGAGCGGGGCAGGGGCGTGCCCTCGTCGATGCCCAGCCGCTGGCTCATCGAGCCGGCCACGATGTTGCGGCACACCACTTCCAGCGGGATGATCTCGACCTCGCGGATCAGCTGTTCGCGCAGGTTCAGCCGCTTGATGAAGTGGTTGGTCACGCCGATGCCATTCAGGCGCGACATGATGAACTCGCTGATCCGGTTGTTGATGACGCCCTTGCCCTCCAGCGTCGCCTTCTTCTGGGCGTTGAAGGCGGTGGCGTCGTCCTTGAAGTACTGGATCAGGGTGCCGGGCTCCGGTCCCTCGTACAGGATCTTGGCCTTGCCCTCGTAGAGCTTCTTGCGCTTGACGTTCATCTTCACGGGTCCAGCGGGGCTCGCCAGAAACGAAAATCGCGCGGCCAGAGCGGTGGTCTGGGCGGCGCGATCCGGAATCGGGCGGGCGGGAGAATTCGACGGGCCCTCCCTTACCGGAACCCGGGCTGCGACACAAACGGCAGGCCCGGGTGAACCGCAAGGGTTTCCGTTGCGTTCGGCAGCGGGGGGACTATAGACCTCCCCG
>JAEZIH010000078.1 GCA_023416055.1 Pseudomonadota bacterium
GCATCGGCGCGGCGGCTGCCGCGGCCGGAACGGCCGGCGCAGCAGGGGCCGGGGCCGGGGCGGCGGCGTACTGGACGGGGGCGGCCGCCGTCACTTCGCGGGCCACGCGGATCTTGAGATCGTCACGCTCGACCTCGATCTCGGTCAGGTCCGTGTCGTTGAGGATGTCGGCGAGCGCGCGCACGAGGGCGGTGTCGATCTCGTCGTTCTTGGACCGGGGCGTGGACGTCTTGGGATAGGCCATGTGAGCCTCTTGTTACCTTCTAAACCGAACGGTCGGCGGCGGGCCGCAGTTCCTGCGCCAGCCGAAGGGCGGCCTTCACCGCCAGTTCGTAGCTGAACGGGCCAAAGCCCGAAACCACGCCGGCCGCGACCGGCGAAACATAGGAGCGGTGCCGGAAGCGCTCGCGCGCCGCCGGGTTGGACAGGTGACACTCGACGACCGGGATCGTCAGGGTCTTGAGGGCGTCCAGCAGGGCCACGGAGGTGTGGCCGTAGCCGGCGGGGTTGAGGACCAGGGCGGAGGCCTTGTCGCGCGCCTCCTGGACCCAATCTATCAGCTCGCCCTCGTGATTGGTCTGGCGGAAGACCACGGTCGCCCCGCCCGCGGCGCCTTCGCACAGGGCCTCGACGTCGGCCAGGGTGGCGCGGCCATAGACCTCGGGCTCGCGCACCCCCAGCAGGTTGAGGTTCGGGCCGTTGAGGACGTAGATGACGGGAGCTTCGGGCATTCGCTCGAGATTATGACATCCGGCCGCGCGGATTCGGAGCGGCCTTTTAGCGGAGGCGTGCGGGTAATCAAACCGCGCGCCGGAGAGATTGACGTAACGGCATGCGTATTCAGGTCAATGGCGAACCTCGCGAGGTTGCGGCGGCGACGGTCCTGGCCCTGGTCGAGGAGCTGGGTCTGGACGTCCGCAAGGTGGCCGTGGAGCGCAACCTCGAGATCGTTCCGAAGTCGCTGCACGCCACGACCACGATCGCCGAGGGCGACCGGATCGAGGTGGTCCAGTTCGTCGGCGGCGGCTGAGCCGGTCCGCGACCTTCACGCCCTTTCGCCGGGGCGGCATCAGGGTCTAGAAGCCGAGGCATGAGCACCCGGACAGACACCGCCTCCGACACCTGGACCGTCGCCGGACGGACCTTTTCCAGCCGGCTGATCGTCGGCACCGGCAAGTACGAGACCTATCAGCAGAACGCCGAGGCGGCGGAAGCGGCGGGGGCCGAGATCGTCACCGTGGCCCTGCGGCGGGTGAACCTGTCGGATCCGAGCCAGCCGATGCTGGTCGACTATGTGAAGCCCGACCGCTTCACCTTCCTGCCCAACACCGCCGGCTGCTTCACCGGCGAGGACGCGGTGCGGACGCTGCGGCTGGCGCGCGAGGCGGGCGGCTGGAGCCTGGTCAAGCTGGAGGTGCTGTCGGACACGGCGCACCTGTATCCGGACATGGTCGAGACGCTCAGGGCGCTGGACCTGCTGGTCAAGGACGGCTTCGACGTCATGGTCTACTGCACCGACGACGTGGTCATGGCGAAGCGGCTGGAGGAGGCCGGGGCGGCGGCGATCATGCCGGCGGCCAGCCCGATCGGCTCGGGACTGGGCATCCAGAACCGGGTCAACATCCGGCTGATCGTCGAACAGGCCAAGGTGCCGGTTCTGGTCGACGCCGGCGTCGGCACAGCCTCCGACGCGACCATCGCCATGGAGCTGGGCTGCGACGCGGTGATCGCCAACACGGCCATCGCGGCGGCGAAGGATCCGATCAGGATGGCGTCGGCGATGAAGCACGCGGTCATCGCCGGGCGCGAGGCCTATCTGGCCGGGCGGATGCCGAAGCGGATGTACGCGAGTGCGAGCTCGCCGATGGCGGGGCTGATCTGACGGCGCGATTTTCAGTCGGAGCTGCAAATCCGGCCTCACGGGCTGCCCTGACGGAAAAAGCGGCGAAAGCTGTCTTGTCGGGACATTGTCTCCGACGTCGCTCCCGGACGAAGGAGACGGGTGCCGGCTCCTGGCCCGGAGCGGCGGGGTTTCTGGCTGTCAAAGACCGGCGGGACGGCACCCGGAGACCATAAAGCATCACGGTGCGTCAGGGACGGACGCAGGGGCGGGCCGTCGGGGCTCGGAAAGGTCGGGAGTCCCGCTTTCGGGGCGCAATGTCGCGGGAAGGAAGGTCTCGGGAGTCTCACCCGGAACTCACGCGCGCTGGCACGGGCGGGGTGCGACGCCTAAGCTTGTCGGTCACAGATTCATGGAGAGAGCGATGCTCCGTCCCGCCTGCGTACTGGCCCTGGTTCTGGCGGCTTCCGCGCCCGCCGCGCATGCGCACGATCCGGCGCCCGCCGCCCGGTCCGAAGGCGTGGTCGCCCCCGAGGCAGAAGCGGCCGCCGACGTCGTGGACCGGTTCCACGCCGCGCTTCGAGCCGGCGACACGGACGGGGCCCTGGCCCTGCTGGCCGAGGACGTCCTGATCCTGGAGCAGGGCGGAGCCGAGCGGTCACGGGATGAGTATGCGGCGCATCACCTCGGCGCCGACGCCGCCTTCGCCGCCGCCGTGCCCGAGATCCGTCTGCGCCGCGCGGGCTGGGCCGAGGGCGACATCGCATGGATCGCCACCGAAGGCCGCACGACGGGTACGTATGAGGGCCGGGCCGTGGACCGGCTGACGGTCGAGACCATGGTGCTGCAGCGCGGCCCCGAAGGCTGGCGCATCCGTCACGTGCACTGGTCCTCGCGCGCGGCGCAGTAGGCCGGGCTACCCGCCAAGGGCCCGAACGCCCGGGTTGGCTGAATCCGCGAGGGGAGCTAGAGCATCGCTTCCTTCCCGAGAGACGACCATGCACGACATCCGCGCCATCCGTGACAATCCCGACGCCTACGCCGCGGGGTGGTCGTCGCGCGGGGTCGAGGGCGCGCAGGCGCTGGTGGACGAGATTCTGCGGCTGGACCGCGAACTGCGCGCCGCGCAGACGGCGGGGCAGGACGGGCTGTCGAAGCGCAATGCGGCGTCGAAGGCGATCGGCGCCGCCATGGGCCGCAAGGACATGGCCGAGGCCGAGCGGCTGAAGGCCGAGGTCGAGAGCCTGAAGGGCGAGATCGCGGCGGCGGAGGCGACCGAGCGGGAGGTCGGGGCGAAGCTGCGCGACCTGCTGGCCAAGCAGCAGAACCTGGCGGCCGAGGACGTGCCGGACGGCGAGGACGAGGGCGCCAACGTCGAGGTGAGCCGCTGGGGGACGCCGCGCGAGGGTGGGCCGGCCAGGGATCACGCCGATCTGGGGGAGGCGCTGGGGCTGCTGGATTTCGAGGCGGCGGCGCGGATGTCGGGGGCGCGGTTCGCGGTGCTGAAGGGCGGGCTGGCGCGGCTGGAGCGGGCCATCGGGCAGTTCATGCTGGACGTGCAGACCGGCGAGCACGGCTATCTGGAGGTCAATCCGCCGTATCTGGTGCGCGACGAGGCGATGTTCGGGACCGGGCAGCTGCCGAAGTTCAAGGAGGACCTGTTCGCAACGGGGACGGACTGGGGCCAGATCTCCAAACTTCTTGCGGACCACGACCAGGAACGTGCCGCTTCGTTCTTCGGCGGCTCGCCCACCGAACTCGAGCACGAAGTGCTGATGGGGAAGTATGGCGGCGAACCCATCCGCTACCTCATCCCCACCGCCGAGGTCTCCCTGACCAACCTCGTGCGCGAGCAGATCCTGCCGGAGAACGAGCTCGCCGAGCCGATCCGCTACACCGCCCTGACGCCGTGCTTCCGGGCCGAGGCGGGGTCGGCGGGGCGGGATACGCGGGGGCTGATCCGGCAGCACCAGTTCCACAAGGTCGAGCTGGTCTCGATCACCCGGCCGGAGGACTCCGAGGCCGAGCACGAGCGGATGGTGGGCTGCGCCGAGGCGATCCTGCAGCGGCTGGAGCTGCCCTACCGCAAGGTGCTGCTGTGCAAGGGCGACATGGGCTTTTCGGCGCGCAAGACCTACGACCTCGAGGTCTGGCTGCCGTCGCAGAACACCTATCGCGAGATCAGCTCGTGCTCGAACTGCGGCGACTTCCAGGCCCGGCGCATGGACGCGCGCTTCAAGCGGGACGGGGAGAAGAAGACCGAGTTCGTGCATACCCTCAACGGCTCGGGTCTGGCCGTCGGTCGCACGCTTGTCGCGATTCTGGAGAACTATCAGCAGGACGACGGATCGATCCGCGTGCCTTCGGCGCTTGTGCCCTACATGGGCGGCGTCGAGCGGATCGCCGTCGCCTGAGCGGAGAAGACGCATGCGGATGTTGCTGGCTTTGGCGGGGGCCGCGGCCCGCGCGGGATGCGGGACCATGGCCGGGAACACCGGCCCGGCGCCGGCGGGGCTGGACCTGTCGGGCGGGAGGTTCGAGGGCTGGGTGCGAGTGACCGGCGAGGAGTTCCAGCTGTTCGCCGAGCAGCGCGACCTGCGCAACCCGGGCGCGCGAGCCTGCGTGTCGGGCGCGCTGCCGCGGAACCTGCAGAGATCGTCCGGGGACATCTCGGGCTCGCAGGTGCGCTTCACCGGCCGGACGCTGGCGTGGGCGGAGCGCAACCAGGCGCAGAGCCACGACTGGCAGGGCTCGAACATCACCAACGGCTGCCGCAAGGACGTGGTGATCCTGGCCGACCGGGTCGAGGTGCTGCGCTAGCCACGGAACGTCCTCTCCCGGCAGGCGCGGGAAGCAACTTTTCGGATGCGCCGCGGCGGTCTTCGGACTAGTCAGACCGGCATGCGAATCCTGCTGACCAACGACGACGGCATCGAGGCCGAGGGGCTGGAGTGTCTGGAGCGGATCGCGCGGACCCTGTCGGACGACGTGTGGATCTGCGCCCCCGCCGTCGAGCAGTCGGGCAAGGGGCGGGGCATCACCCTGACCGAGCCGCTGCGGGTCAACCGGCTGGGCGACAGGCGGTTCGCGGTGACGGGGACGCCGACCGACTGCGTGGTGCTGGCGGTCAACGACCTGATGGTCGACGCGCGGCCGGACCTGGTGCTGTCGGGCGTGAACCGCGGGCACAACGTCGGCGAGGACTGCTCCTACTCCGGGACGGTGGCGGGGGCGCTGCAGGGCATGGCCTTCGGCATCCGCTCGATCGCGCTGAGCCAGAGCCTGGAGCGGTTCCATGACGAGGTGCGGGCGCACTGGGAGACGGCCGAGGCGTTCGCGCCGGGGATCGTCGAGCGGCTGCTGGAGCAGCCGTGGCAGGCGGGGGTGGTGATGAACCTCAACTTCCCGGCGCTGCCGCCGGAGCTGGTCAAGGAGGTCGAGGTGACGCGGCAGGGGTTTCGCGACGTCGGCGAGATGCACGCCGTCAAGCGCACCGATCTGCGCGGGCGCGACTACTACTGGATGAGCTTCCGCGGCGCGAAGCAGGAGCATGCCGCCGGCACCGATCTGAGAGCCATCGACGAGGGACGGATTTCGGTGACGCCGCTGCACATCGACCTGACCCACATGACCAGCGTCAACGATCTGAAGGGCGTGCTGGGCGGGGCGCCGCCGAAGGCGAGGGCGGCGGCGTGAGGGGCGCGTCGGCCACGATCGCGTTGGCGGTCGGCCTCGCCGGCTGCATGGGACCCGAAACGCGCACGGCCTGGCTGGACCGGCCGTGGATCGATTCGGGCTGCGACGCGGCTGGCTGGTGCCGCGTCCGGGGGCGACTGGAGATGCCGCAGGACCCGGCCTCGGTCCGCGGCCGCCTGTGGCTCGAGGACGGAGGCTGTCTGCCTGTCGACCTGACCGGCAAGTTCATCCGCGCGGCCGGCGATTGGGACGGACGCCGGGTCGCGGTTCGCGGGCGGCTCGTCCCGGTAGAGGCGCCGGGCAGCGCCGGAGCACAGGCCTGTGCGTCGGATCGGGTGCTCTACGCCGACCGCCTGTCGCTGAAGGCGGACCGATGAAGCTGCACGACGATCGCGCGGGGCGGCTGATCCTGGGGCTCCGGCAGCAGGGGGTGACCGACCCCCGCGTGCTGCAGGCCATGGAGTCGGTGGACCGGGCCGTCTTCGTACACGAGAAATTCCTCGACCAGGCCTGGGAGGACCAGGCCCTGCCGATCGACTGCGCCCAGACGATCAGCCAGCCCTACATCGTCGGCCTGATGACCCAGGCGCTCGACGTGCAGTCGCGTCACCGGGTGCTGGAGATCGGCACCGGCAGCGGCTACCAGGCCGCGGTGCTGAGCCGGCTGGCGCGCTATGTCTATTCGGTGGAGCGCTACCGCAGCCTGCTCAGTGAGGCGGAGCGGCGGCTGAGGGTGCTGGGCATCGACAACGTCATCACCCGCCACGGCGACGGCGGCCTGGGCTGGCCCGAGCAGGCGCCGTTCGACCGCATCATGGTCACGGCGGCGGCCCCGGGCGAGCCGACCGAGCTGCTGCACCAGCTGAAGCCCGGCGGCATACTGGTGTGCCCCGTGGGGCGGAGTTCGGTGCAGCGGCTGCACCGCTACGTCAGCCTCGAGGACGGCTCGTTCCGCAGGGAGAGCCTGGCGGAGGTGCGGTTCGTGCCGCTGGTCGAGGGGACGGCGAAGGAGGGGTGATGAGAAGGCAGCAGGCAGCAGGCAGCAGATGCTGAAGACGGGGCGGAGATGCGACCGCCATCGGGGTTCGCCGCTGCCTGCTGCCTGTTGCCTTCCCATTAACCTTCCCGCCCAACTTTGGCGCGGTTTACGGGGTCTGGTCCGGCGGGGTCGGAATCGAGTTTGAGGAACGGGCGCATGATCGGGATCAGGGCGGGGCTGAAGGCGTTGGCGGCGGTGGCGGCGGTGAGCCTGACGGCCGCGTGCGCCAGCTATCCGGCCGAGCCGCGCTATTCGATCTTCGCCGAGCCGGCCGCGCCGCCGGCGCGGGCGCCGGCCTATCCGACCG
>JAEZIH010000249.1 GCA_023416055.1 Pseudomonadota bacterium
AGAAGGGCACCGACGTCGACCAGCCGAGGAACCTGGCGAAATCGGTAACGGTGGAATAGGGGCGGGCGATGGACGGCTGGATCCGCCTGGTGACCGAGAGCCCCTTTGCGGCCCTACTGATCGCCGCCGCTCTCCTGGTGGTGGCGAGCTGGGTGGTACGCAAGCTGCGCCGCCGGGGCTAGATGGTGGCGTCGCCCGAGTGATCGAATCCGGTGCGCGATGCGTTAGGGTCGCCCCCGCCTCTGTTCAGGAACCCTCATGACCGCTTCGAACCGCCGCCTCCGCAAGGCCGTCCTTCCCGTCGCCGGCCTCGGCACTCGGGTGCTGCCCGGCACCAAGACCACGCCCAAGGAGCTGCTCAACGTCGTCGACCGGCCGATCCTGAGCTACATCGTCGAGGAGGCGCGCGAGGCGGGGATCGAGCACATCGTCTTCGTCACCGGCCGGGCCAAGCAGGCCATCGAGGACTATTTCGATCACCAGATCGAGCTCGAGGCCCAGCTGGAGGCCAAGGGCAAGACCGACATCCTCGAGATGATGAGCGCCGAACTGGCCCGGGCCGGCGAGATGAGCTTCACCCGCCAGATGCAGCCGAAGGGGCTGGGGCACGCGGTGTGGTGCGCCCGCGACATCGTCGGCGACGAGCCGTTCGCGGTGATCCTGCCCGACGTCATCGTCGACGCCCAGCCCGGTGCGCTGAAGCAGCTGGCCGAGGTCTACGCCGAGGTCGGCGGCAACGTCATCGGAGTGGAGCCGGTGCCGGAGAGCGAGACGCACAAGTACGGCATCGTCGACCCCGACAGCCGCGACGGCCGGCGCATCCGGATGAGGGGGATGGTCGAGAAGCCGCCCCGCGGCGAGGCGCCGTCGAACCTGTCGATCTCGGGCCGCTACATCCTGCAGCCCGAGATTTTCGGCATCCTCGAGCGGACTGAGCGCGGCGCGGGCGGCGAGATCCAGCTGACCGACGGCATGGCGAAGCTGATGCAGGACCAGACCTTCACCGCCGTGGAGTACGAGGGCGCGACCTACGACTGCGGCGACAAGATCGGCCTGCTGCGCGCCAATGTGGCGCTGGCCCTGAAGCGGCCGGACCTCGGCGAACAGGCGCGGGCGGCGGTGACCGCCCTGCTCTGACGATCAGCGGTTCGACGGCTGGCCGGTCACCTTGCAGACATTGTCGAGCTGGGGCCGGCCGCTCTGCTGGCCGGTGGGGGACAGGATGCCGCCGCGGGCCTCGCAGTCGGCCTGCAGGCGCTCGAACTCGGTCTGGTAGTGATCGGACCCGGTCGCACTGGCGCAGGCCGTCAGCGCCAGGGCCGCGGGGAGGGCGATAAGCACGATACGCATGGGCGTTCTCCCGGTTAATGTCAGGACAATGTAGAGCTTGAGCGGCGGTTCCGTTCAACCGCCTCTATGAGCCGGGCGAGATCGGCCGGCGCGGACAGGCGGTGGTCGCCCCCTTCGACCAGTTCGAGGGTGACGTGGGCGGCGGTCAGGCGCTCGGTCAGCATCACCTGCCGGCGCCACGGAACCACGTCGTCGGCGCGGCCCTGAAGGATGTGCACCGGGGCGGTGACCGGCAGCGGGCCGCGCAGCAGCAGCCAGTCGCGCGCCTCCTCGAACATGCGCCGGGTGAGGACGTATTCGCCGAGGCCCTCCTCGACGATCAGGGTCTCGCCTTCGCGCAGAACGGCCTGGCGCTGGTGGTCGGCGAGGCCGGGCCACATCAGGTCCTCGGTGAAGTCCGGGGCGGGATTGACCAGCACCAGTCCGGCCATGCGTTCGGGCCGGGCCACGGCCAGCAGCAGGGCGACCCAGCCGCCCATCGACGAGCCGACAGGCACGACCGGGCCTTCCAGGCTGTCGATCAGGGCGATGGCGTCCTCGCGCCAGCGGCCGATGGTCGCCTGGCGCCAGTCGCCTGACGAGACGCCGTGGGCGAAGTGGTCGTAGCGGACGTAGCTCCAGCCGCGTTCGCGGGCGGCGGCGTCGAGGGCCAGGGCCTTGGTCCCCTCCATGTCGGAGCGGAAGCCGCCGATCCAGACCACGGTCGGGCCGTCGCCCGTCACCCGCTTCAGGGCCAGGGTTTCGCCGTCGGGTCGGGTCAGGCGTTCGATCTCGTTCATGGTGGGCCTCTCGCGCAAACGTCCCGAGCCTGATAGCGAACCCCGGCAAGCGAAGCGAAGGCCAAAGCGCGTGTCCGAACCCAGGGTCCTGTTCGTCACCTCCAACCGCATCGGCGACTGCGTCATCTCGTCGGGCGTGATCCGCGAGATCGGGCGGCAGCTGCCGGGGGCCCGGATAACCGTCGCCTGCGGCCGCCCGCCGGCGCCCTTCTTCCGCGCGGCGCCGGGGGTGGAGCGGGTCATCGTCCTCGACAAGAAGAAGCTGGCCGGACACTGGCTGGACCTGTGGAAGCAGGTCGTCGGGACCCGCTGGGACATGGTCATCGACATCCGCGGCTCGGCGCTGTCGTACCTGATCCCTGCCAGGCGGCGGGTGGTCTACAACCGGTCCTGGGAGACCGGCCTTCGCAAGGTCGAGATGGTGTCGCGGCTGATGGGGTCGGAGACGCCGTTGGACCCCGAGATCTTCCTCGACGAGCGGGCGCGGGCCGAGGCGGCGGCGGTGATCGATCCGCAGCTGGCGGGGGGCGTCGGTCCCGGCCCGATCATCGCCCTGGCGCCCATCGCCCACCAGCCGGGCAAGAGCTGGCCGGCCGAGCGCTGGGGCCAGCTGGTGGAGCGGCTGATGGCCGAGCCGCGCTTCGCCGGCTGGCGCTTCATGCCGGTCGGCGGGCCCGGCGACCGGCCGCCGGCGACCCCGGCGCTCGAGACCGCAGGGGACCGGGCCATCGACTTCGTCGGCAAGGGCGACATCCTCGCCTCGGCCGCGGCGATCGACCGGGCGGCCCTGTTCGTCGGCAACGACTCCGGCCTGATGCATGTGGCCGCCGCCCTGGGCCGCCCGACGCTGGGTCTGTTCGGCCCGACGGAGTGGTGGCTGTACGGACCCTGGGGGCCGAAGACGCGGACCGTCGCCAGCAACGAGACCCGCGGGGAGTTCGCCCCCATCGAGGCCCTGACCGTCGACCACGTCTTCGACGCCGTGCTGGCGCTTCACGACGCCTTCATCGGCGCCGGCGAGGCCGGGAAATCTTGAAGAGACGGGCGTTCGCGGTCATATAGGGCCGCCTGAGGAGAACGCCGCCGTTCGTGGCGCGCTTCTTCACGCCGAACCGCCTATCGTCCACTTGCAAGGAAACGACGCCCATTCGCCGTCCGATGAACCAGCCGCCCGTCAAGGACGGGCCGCCCATGAACCACGAAATCCGCGCGCCGCGCGTTCTGCTGATTGATCAGAACGGCGAGAAGCAGGGCGTCA
Organism: Pseudomonadota bacterium; assembly: GCA_023416055.1. Classification (GTDB taxonomy): domain Bacteria; phylum Pseudomonadota; class Alphaproteobacteria; order Caulobacterales; family Caulobacteraceae; genus Brevundimonas. Next base: position 3,388 of record JAEZIH010000249.1, read on the forward strand.
TGCCCACGTCAGCCGCGCTGGAAGCCGCCGAAGAGGCCGGCATGGACCTGGTTCAGATCGTCTCCACCTCCGAACCGCCGGTGGCCAAGATCCTCGACTACGGCAAGTTCCGCTTCCAGGAGCAGAAGAAGAAAGCCGAGGCCCGCAAGCGCCAGAAAGTCGTCGAGCTGAAGGAAATCAAGCTCCGGCCGAACATCGACCAGCACGACTACGACGTGAAGGCGCGGGCCATGACGCGCTTCTTCGAGGAGGGCGACAAGGTCAAGGTGACCCTGCGCTTCCGCGGCCGCGAAATGGCCCACCCCGAACTGGGCATGAAGCTGCTTCAGAAGGTCCAGGCCGACTTCGATGAAGTGGCCAAGGTCGAGTACGCGCCGCGCATGGAAGGCCGCCAGATGATCATGATCCTGGCCCCGCGGTAAGCGCGGCCCGGATCGAAACCTCACGCGCCCCGGTCGGAGACGGCCGGGGCGTTTTCGTTCCACGAAGCCTTCGCCGATGACCGACGCTCCGCCCCTTCCGCACCGACAGGCCCCTGCACTGGCCGTGCTGTTCGCGGTGGTGTTCATCAATCTGGTCGGGTTCGGCCTGGTGGTGCCGCTGCTGCCGTTCTTTGCGCTCAGCCTCGACGCCTCGGCGTGGCAGATCACCCTGATGTTCTCCGCCTATTCGCTGGGGCAGTTCTTCGCTGAACCGTTCTGGGGGCGGCTGTCGGACCGGATCGGGCGCAAGCCGGTGCTGCTGGTGACGCTGGCGGCCAATGCGGTGGGTTATCTGGCCCTGGCCTTCGTGCCGAACATCTGGCTGGCCATCGCGGTGCGGCTGTTCACCGGCCTGGGGGCCGGCAACATCTCGACGGTGCAGGGCTATATCGCCGACGTCACCCCGCCGGAGCAGCGCGCCGGCCGCATGGGGATGATCGGGGCCGCCTTCGGCCTGGGCTTCATCGTCGGGCCCGGGATGGGCGGGCTGCTGACCCAGCCGCAGCTGGGGCGGCTGGGTTACCAGCTGCCGATCTTCGTGGCCGCGGCGCTGGCGGCGCTGGCCGCCGTCGGCGTGGTCGTCTTCCTGCGCGAGAGCCGGGCGAAAGCCGACCCGGCGGCGCCGCGGCCGCGCTTCCTCGCCGGTTTGCATGACGCGCGCGTCAACCCGGTCGTGTCGCGCGTCCTGCTGGTCACCCTGGTCTACATGCTGGGCTTCTCGGCCATGGAGAGCGTGTTCGGCCTGTGGGCCGAGACCCGATACGCGTGGGATGCGCGGGAAGTGGGGCTCAGCTTCATGGTGGTGGGCATTGTCTCGGCCCTGAACCAGGGCTTCTTCGCCGGACGGCTGGCGCGGCGCTTCGGCGAGGCCCGGGTGCTGGCCGCAGGCATGCTGCTGTTCGGCGCCTCGCTGGTGGCGCAGGTCGTCGCTCCGACGGCGTGGTTCCCCGCCGTCTCGCTGGATCTGGGTCTGTGGACCCTGCCGGTCCTGCAGGGCTGGATCATCCCGCTGGTCATGGCCCTGGGGGCCTGCGGCATGTCGCTGGCCATGCCCAACATCTCGGCCCTGATCAGCCGCTCGACGCCGCCCGACCAACAGGGCGCCATGCTGGGCCTCAACATGGCGTCCGGCTCGGTGGCGCGCATCTTCGGCCCGGTCATCGCCGGCGCGCTGTATTCGATCCTCGGCCACGACTGGCCCTTCCTGGTCGGGGCGGCGCTGACCGTCCCCGCGGCGGTGATGGCGATCAACGCGGGCCGCGCCTTCCGGACCCGCCAGGCCGCCATCCAGCTCGCAGAATAGATCGCGGCGGGTTGGCCCCGCCAGCGGGACCCCCTACGGTTGCGCATCTGCAAGCGCGAGGGGGCGCACGATTACATGAAACGTCAGTTCCTGGCCGCGGCCGCCGCGGTCGTGTGCGCTATGCCGTTGGCCGTTGCTCCCGCCGCGGCGCAAACGACCCCCGTCGAAGCCTATGCCGCCCTGCCGGCCATCAGCAGCGTCGCGGTCTCGGACGACGGGAGAGAGCTCGCGTACCTGAGCCGGCGCGGGGACACCGCCCAAGTGGTTGTCCAGGCTCGTACGGGGGACGTGCTGGTCACGGTCGACGTCAGCGATCGCCGGCCCAACCGGGTTTTCTGGGTCTCGAAGGACCACGTTGCGATCGAGTCCCTGGTCCTGAACTCGGACCTCGTCATCAGCACCAGCCATCTGCCGCAACTGGATGTCGTCAACGTGCGGACGCGCGGCGTGGCGCGCGTTCTGAGGTCCGCTGACCGCGGGGTGATCAACGCCATCTTCGACTATTGGCGTGGCGACAATCGCGGTGAGCCGACGCTATATGTGCAGGCCCTCACCAGCGAGGGTTACGCCTATACGACCGATGTCTATCGCGTTGATCTGAACTCGGGGCGGGGCCGGCGCATAGCCACCGGTCTGGAAGATACGCGCGGCTACCTGCTTCGTCCCGACGGGCAGGTCGCCGCCCGCATCGCGGTCTCCAGGGACAGCGGACGGACCCGGATCACCGCCCCGTCCGGCGGCGGCGGGTGGCGCACGGTGTTCGAACACACCGCTCCGCTGGACGGACCCGCCATCTGGGGCTTCGCCCAGGACCCGGACAAGGTCATCGTCTCGACCCTCGAGGGCGAGGACAACTACCTGACCGAGATATCGCTCTCGACCGGCGAAGCCGGGGACCGGCGGAAGCAGGACGAGCACGCCGCAGGGCCGCTGTACGATCGCAACCAGCGCCTGGTCGGGATCGGCGGGGTCGGGGACAACGGAACCTACACCTTCTACGAACCGCGGCTGGAGCAGGCGTGGTCGATTCTCGTGCAGGGGATGCCGGACAAGCGACTGCGCCTGGGATCTTTCAGCTCGGACTATCAGACTGTGGTCGTGCGCAGCGAGGACGAAACAGACGCCGGCACCTTCTACCTCTATGACGCCGCCGCCCGGTCGGTTTCCGTGGTCGGCCGCGCCTACCCGGATGTCGGCCCCGAGGGGATCGCCTCGATCTCCCCGCTCACCTACACGGCCTCCGACGGCATGGAGCTGTACGGCTATCTGACCCTGCCGCGGGGGCGTCCGGCCCGGGATCTGCCCTTGGTCGTCCTGCCTCACGGGGGACCGGCGTCCCGGGACTATGCGCACTTCGACTGGTGGGGGCAGGCCTTCGCCTCTCGCGGCTATGCCGTATTCCAGCCCCAGTTCCGCGGGTCCGACGGCTTCGGCGAAGCCTATCTCCAGGCAGGCTACGGCGAGTGGGGACGCAAGATGCAGACCGATCTTACGGACGGGATCGCCCATCTCGCGGGCCTGGGCGTCATCGATCCCGAGCGGGTCTGCGTGGCCGGAGCCAGCTATGGCGGCTACGCCGCCCTGGCCGGGGTGGCGATGCAGCCCGAGGCCTATCGTTGCGCGGTCTCCGTGGCGGGCGTTTCGGACCTTCGCCAGATGCTGAGGTCGGAGGCGCGGGCGACGGGCTTCGGGCGCCAGTCGCGCAATCCGGTGATCCGCTACTGGAACCGGTTCATGGGCGGTCGGGGCTACAACGACGCCTCGCTGGACGAACGGTCGCCGGCCAAGCTGGTCCGGAACATCGATGCTCCGGTGCTGCTGCTGCACGGACGGGACGACACCGTGGTGCCTTACGAGCAAAGCGAGATCATGGCCCGCGCCATGCGGGACGCCGGCAAGGATGTGCGGCTGGTCCCGCTGGACGGGGAGGACCACTGGCTGTCGTTCCCCGCCACGCGCCTGCGGATGCTGCAGGAGACCGTCTCCTTCCTCGAGGAGCACAACCCGCCGCGGTGAGGCCACGTCTTGCTTTCAGGGGCCGCTTCCTCTAGAAGCCGCGCCTTCGCGTACCGGACCGCCGGGCGAACAGGCATGCCTGGGCGGTCTTTGAAACTCCGGGTCCCGAACCCGGCAAAGGAGATGAAATGCCGAAACTTAAGACGAAGTCTGGCGCCAAGAAGCGCTTCAAATTCACGGCGACTGGCAAGGTCAAGGCCGGCGTGGCGGGCAAGCGGCACCGCCTGATCAGCCACAATTCCAAGTACATCCGCCAGAACCGCGGCACCTCGGTCATGGCCGACGCCGACGCCCGGAAGATCAAGTCCTACATGCCGTACG
>JAEZIH010000218.1 GCA_023416055.1 Pseudomonadota bacterium
AACCGGAACCGGCCGCCGCCCCCGCCCCGGCGCACCGGCCGGCCGCGAAGAAATCCGGGCCGTCGCCGTCGACGCTTCGGCACGCGGTGAAGAAGGCGGAAGAGCGGATGGCCGCCCTGACCGCCGAACTGGCCCGCATCGACGACGACCTCGCCAACGCGGCCGTCAGCAACCCCAAGGCGCTGGAAGGCCTCACCCGGGCGCGCGCCAGGACTCAATCCGACCTCGAAGCTGCCGAAGCAGCGTGGATCGCCGCCGAGGAGGCCCTGGCCGAGGTGGCGTGACGGGTCGGGGCTTGCAGCCGTGCCGGTCGGACCGCATGAAAGGTCGGAAATGAGTTCTGCTCCCCCCCCCGAAATCTGGTTCTATCACCTTGAGCGGTCGACGCTCGACCAGGTGCTGCCGGGTTTGCTGGAGAAGACCCGCGAACGCGGCTGGCGGGCGCTGGTCCGCGTCGCCGATCAGGGTCTGCTGGACGACATCGACGAGCGGCTGTGGACCTATCGGGACGACAGCTTCCTCGCCCACGGCCGGGCCGCCGACCCCGAGGCGGCGCGCCAGCCCATCCTGCTGACCACCGACCCTGAGAACCCTAACGGCGCTCAGGCGCTGTTCATCCTGGACCAGTCAGAGCTTGGCGATACGAAAGGTTTCGAGCGATGCTTCATCATCTTCGACGGGCGCGACGAGGCGGCGGTGGCCGCGGCCCGCGTGCGCTGGAAGACGCTGAAGGACGCCGGCGCCGACCTCGCCTACTGGAAGCAGTCGGCCGAGGGACGCTGGGAAAAGGCGGCCTGATCGCTCTCGCCGCCCTCGCCGGCTGCGGAACCCCGGCCGCCGAGCCTCCTGCCGCCGTTGCGGTGGAGAAGGCGCAGATGTCACGGCCGGTGGGTGAACCCCAGGTCAGCCCGACCGTCGACCTCTGCCGCGCCGGCGAAATGCAGTGGCTGGTCGGGAAACCGAAGAGCGAAATCCCCGTTCCCGTTGACGTGGTCAATCGCCGCGTCACCTGCACCACCTGCCCGGTCACCGAGGACTACGTGCCTCAACGGCTGAACATTTTCTTCAACGACGAGACGGGCGTCGTCGAACAGGTCCGTTGCGGCTGAAACAGGAGACCTCCGCATGAAGACGACTCTTCCCGGCCTCGCCGTCCTCGCCCTTCTGACCGCCGCCTGCGCGCCCGTCGAGAACGGCGACGCCTCCATGCCGCCGACCGACGGCCCCGGCCAGTGCAAGGCCGACCAATACCAGCGCTACGTCGGCCGCAACCGGTCCGAACTCCCGGCCGCCCCTGCGGGCGAGACCTGGCGGGTCACCTGCACCACCTGCCCGGTGACGATGGATTTCAACCCGAGCCGGCTGAACATCTTCTTCGACGAGTCGACGGGCGTGATCCGCGAGGTTCGCTGCGGATGAAGGCCCTGATCCTCATCGCCGTGACCACGACCACGCTGGCGGCCTGCGCGCCCGTCACCGACAGCCCGGTCGGCCCGCCGGACGAGCCGCAACGCTGCGACGCAGCCGCCAATCAGTCCCTGGTCGGCACGCATGTCGGGGCCGTCAGCTTCCCGGCGGACGCCAACGTTCGCATCGTGTGCACCACCTGCCCGACGACGAAGGACTACCGGCCTGACCGGCTCAACATCCGGTTCGACCAGTCGAGCGGCATCATCCGGTCGGTCGACTGCGGCTGACGGCGGCGGGCGAGTCCCGGTCCGCACTCGTCAGATTTCGTCGCTCGCCGAACATCACTTGTTGTGTCAGTCTGCCCCCGAACACCGGTCGGGGGAGAATCCAATGGGTCGTTCAATGTCCATCGTCGCCCTGGCCGGGCTCGCCGCCGTGCTCGCCGCCGGCGCCGCCCACAGCCAGGAACGGCCGAACTATTCCGCCTCGCCCACCTATGGGACGGTGAACCTTTCAGCCGGCTTCACCTCGGATCCGTGGGTCGTCCCGGTCACCTCGGGGGGCAGTCTCCCCGCGTCCAACATTTCCTCCTCGTGCAGCGGCTATATCGCCCGGGCGCCGGACGTTCGGCTCCGCTACCAGGCGGGCGACTATCCGCTGATCCTGTCCGTCGCCGCGGACTCGGACACCACCCTGGTGGTCAACGGTCCGGATGGAAACTGGTACTGCGATGACGACGGCGGGGTTAACGGGCTCAATCCCGCGCTGCGCTTCGGCTCGCCCCGATCCGGCCAGTATGACATCTGGATTGGCAGCTACCGGAGCGGCACGAACCTGCCTGCCCGGCTGCACATCTCCGAGGTCTCGAGCCAATAGGCCAAAGGAACGCCCGGCGGGTTCCGCCGGGCGTCGCCTTCGTCAGCCTTCGTAGGAGTCGGCCACCATCCGGTCGAGGGTGCGCACGCCCCAGCCCACAGCGCCGTCGGGCACGGTCGGATTGCGGCTGTCCTTCACCCACGCCGTCGGGGCGATGTCGATGTGCGCCCACGGCACGCCGTTGGTGAAGCGCTGGAGGAACAGGGCGGCGGTGATCGAGCCGCCGGCGCGGCCGTTGCCGGTGTTCTTCACGTCGGCGATCGGGCTGTCGATGTGCCGCTCGTAAGCGGCCGGGATCGGCATGCGCCACACGTTCTCGCCGACCTTGGGCGCCGCCCTGGCGATGGCGTCCGCCACTTCGTCGCTGTTCGAGAACACGCCGGCGTACTCAAGGCCCAGCGAGATGATCATCGCCCCGGTCAGGGTGGCGAGATCGATCATGAATTTCGGCTTGAAGCGCTCCTGGGTGTACCAGAGGCAGTCGGCCAGCACGAGGCGGCCCTCGGCGTCGGTGTTCAGCACTTCGACCGACTGGCCCGACAGGGACATGACGATGTCGCCCGGACGCTGGGCCTTGCCGTCAGGCATGTTTTCGACGAGACCGATGACGCCGACGGCGTTCACCTTGGCCTTGCGGCCCGCCAGCGCGTGCATCAGGCCGGCGACGGCGGCCGAGCCGCCCATGTCCCACTTCATCTCCTCCATGCCGTCGGCCGGCTTGATCGAGATGCCGCCGGTGTCGAAGCAGACGCCCTTGCCGACGAAGGCGATCGGCTGGTCGCCCGGCTGGCCGCCGTTCCACTTCATGATCGCGACCTGGCTTTCGCGCTCGCTGCCCTGGCCGACGGCCAGAAGGGTGCGGAAGCCCAGCTTTTCCAGTTCGGCCTCGCCGAGGATCTCGACCTCGAGGCCCAGCTTCTCGAGCTCCTTGACCCGGCGCGCGTACTCGGCGGGGTACAGAACGTTGGCGGGCTCGCTGACGAGGTCGCGGGCGAACTCGACGGCCTCGGCCACGGCGGCGAAGGACTCATAGGCCTTGCGCGCGGCCTCGACGTCGGCGGCGACCACCTGGATGGTCTCGATCGAGGGGGTCTTCTCCGGCTTCAGCGTGGTCCGGTACTTGAGGAAGCGGTAGCTGGCCAAGCGCGCCGCGAAGGCGGCGCGGGCGGCCTGTTCGTTGGACAGCGAGGCGGCGTCGATCGTGAGGGTCTTCGCGCCCGACAGCTTGACGGCGTGATAGGCGGCGCCCGCGGCGCTTTCCAGCGCCAGGTCGTCGAAGCTGGCGGCGTCTCCCCCTCCGGTCAGGACGATGACGCCGACATCGGTCCCGGCGGGTGCGGGGACGACCAGCGTGCTGTTGCCGGCCCCGGTGAAGCGGCTTGCGTTCATGGCCCGGGTCAGGGCGCCCGAAGCGGCGGCGTCGAGGTCGGCGCCCATGCCGTGGAAGACGCGGCCCTCGTGAACCAGGACGGCCAGCACCTCGGCCTTGTCTGCGGCGGCGACGAACTCGATCTTCATGGACTACTCCAGCCGGGTATCCGGGGCCCGGTCTCGCTTACAGAGGTCGCGCGGGCGCCTGTCGCCTGCGCGCGGGGATGTGTATTAGAGGCGTTCCGGCCGCCGCCTGCAACGGGCGATTTCCTCCGTTTATGACACTGATTCAAGGCTATCTTTTTCGCCAGATCGCGCGCCCCGTCGTCGGCGCGTGCGCCGCGCTGGCCGGAATTGGCATTCTGAGCCAGAGCCTCGATCAACTTGAAGTTATCGTCGAGCGCGGACAGAGCGTCTGGGTCATGATCAAGCTGACCCTGCTGGCCGTTCCTCAACTTCTGGCGGTAATCATTCCGATCGGACTGTTCGTCGGGGCTCTTGTGGCCCTGACGCGGCTGCAGCGCGAGCAGGAGCTGACCGCGGTCTTCGCCTCGGGCGTGACGCGCTGGTCGGCGATTCGTCCGGCGGTGCGGATCGCCGCGATCGCCGCCGTCCTCACCCTGCTGATCACCACCCTGGTCCAGCCGTGGGCGCAGCGACAGGCCCGGGCTGAGGCCTTTGCGGTGCGCACCGACCTCGCCGCCCTGCTGGTCGAGGAGGGCCGCTTCGTCCAGGGACCCGAGGGCCTCACGGTCTACGTCCAGCAGATCGAGCAGAACGGCCTGCTGAAGAACATCTTCATCTACCAGGCCGAGGGTGACCGGGTGACCACCTGGGACGCGGCCGAGGCCCGTTTCTCGCGCATTGACGGCGAGCCGATCCTCACCCTGATCGACGGATCGTGGCAGCGCTATTCCAGCCGGGGCGTGCTCGAGCACCTGTCCTTCGGTCGCCAGGACGTGCCCCTGGGCCAGTATTCCGAGGTCACGGACACCGTCCGCTACAAGCCGTCCGACCTGTACCTGCCCCAGTTGCTCAATCCGTCCCCGCAGGATCTGCAGCGCGTCGGGTCGGCGGGCGAACTGCGCGCCGAGGCCCATTCGCGGTTGTCCGCCCCGCTGTACGCCCTGCTCGCCATGGCCATGGCGCTCTCGGCCATCCTGGGCGGCCAGTTCAGCCGCACCGGCTACAGCCTGCGCATCGCCAAGGTCGCGGGCGCCTTTCTGATCATCCGCATCGTCGGCTACGGCGTCGTCGCCGCCAGCGCCTGGAACGGCTGGCTGAACGTGTTCCAGTACCTCCTGCCCCTCGCCGGGGCGGCCATCGCCCTGCGCCTGCTCTTCCGCGCCCTCAAGCCCCGGCGGCGGAGGTCGTGGTTCGCGCCGCGTCGGCTGAAGGAGAGGGCCGCATGAGCCGCTCCGCCGTCTCCCGGCTGCGCCTGGGCCGCATCGAACGCTATGTGCTGATCCAGCAGGCGCGGTCGCTGGCCGTGGCCCTCGGGGTGATTTCGGGCCTGATCATGCTGATCGACTTCGTCGAGATTTCGCGCGGGATCGGATCCGATGTCGACCTTTCGGGCGTGCGGATCCTGGGCCTGATGCTGCTGAAGTCGCCGCAGGTCATCATCCAGCTGCTGCCCTTCGTCTTCCTGTTCGGGACCCTCGCCGCCTTCGTCAGCCTGAACCGTCGCAGCGAACTGATCGCCATGCGCGCCGCCGGTCTGTCGGCCTGGCGCTTCGTCCTGCCCGCGGCGGGTGCGGCCTTCGTGTTCGGCATTGTCACGGTCACCGTCCTCGGCCCCCTCGCCGCCTCGGCCGACGGCCTGTTCCAGCGCGAGCGCACCCGGCTGTCCGGCGCTTCGTCGGCCGCCGAGGCCGTGTGGATCCGCGAGGGCGACGACACCCGGCAGATGGTCATCCGCGCCGAGCGCCAGGACCGGGCCAACGCCCGCCTGCTGGGGGTGACCTTCTTCATCTACGCCAACGACGGGGCCGGACACCGGTCCTTCCGCGAGCGCATCGACGCGGCCGAGGCCTCGCTCAGCGCCGGCCGCTGGCGTCTGGTCGACGCCGTAGGCGCCCAGATCGGTCAGAGGGCGGTTCGCTACGAGACGCTGGACCTGCTCTCCAGCCTCGCCGACGACGAGGCCTTTGAACGCTTCGCCCGGCCGCAGGCCACGCCGTTCTGGTCCCTGCCGGCCCAGATCGCCCGGGTCGAGGCCGCCGGCTTCTCCAGCACCGCCTACCGGCTGCGCCTTCAGCAACTGCTGGCGACGCCTCTGATGTTCGCAGCCATGTCCATCCTCGCCGCCGCCTTCTCGCTCCGCCTGATGCGACTGGGCGATCTGGCGCGCATGAGCCTGGCGGCGGTGGTGCTCGGCTTCAGCTTCTTCTTCGTCAACCAGGCCGCATCGGCCTTTGGTTCGGCCGAGGTCATCCCGCCGTGGCTGGCCGCCTGGCTGCCGCCCTTGCTCACCGCGCTCGCCGCCTTCACCTTGCTGTTCTATACCGAAGACGGCTAAGCGAAGCCCCCGCCGCCTCCATCGCTGTCCATCGAGTGAGCCTGAATGCCGCGTGACCGCCGCGCCGATACGGGAGTCCTGCGTCTCCGGCTTCTGGCCGGGGCCGCCGCGATCGCCCTGGCGTGCCTGGGCGGCGCGGCCCAGGCCCAGCAGGCGGAGGCTCCGTCCTCCGACAGCCAGGCCGGTCAGGACGGGCTGCCCGCCGACGGCGTCTACCTCGATGCCGAGACCGCCACCCGGTCCGGCGACGTGATCTCGGCGACGGGTGGAGAGGACCGGGTGCTCGCCCGCTTCCGCAACTCAACCCTGCGCGCCGGGCGCCTGACCTACGATCTGAACCTCGGCGTGGCGACGGCGGACGACCGCGTCGAGTTCGTCGATCCCGACGGCAACATCGTCTTCGCCAGCCATCTGGAGCTGGACTCCGACCTCAGGGCCGGGGTGGCGGTGGACTTCGCCACGCGCTTCCGCAACGGGGCCAGCCTGATGGCGGCCACGGCTGTCCGCCGCAGCGAGAACGTCAACGAATTGAACTACGCCCTCTTCACGCCCTGCCCGATCTGCGACGCTGAGGGAAACGCCCGCGAGCCCAGCATCGCCATCCAGGCCGAGAAGGTGGTCCAGGACGAGGAGCTGCGCGCGGTCCTGTACCGCAACGCGGTGTTCCGGGTCGGCGGGGTGCCTGTCTTCTATCTGCCGTGGTTCGCCCACCCCGACCCGACGGTCGAGCGGGCCTCCGGCTTCCTGACGCCGATCCCCAGCTATGACGAGGGTCGCGGCGTCAGCCTCGAGCTCCCCTGGCTGCAGGTCGTTTCGCCGTCCGAGGACTGGCTGATCAGCCCGCAGATCAACAGCCGTGTCGCGCCGCTTCTGAACCTGCAGTGGCGGCGCCGCTTCGAGGACGGCACGGTCGTCATCCGCGGCGGCTATACCTACGAACGCAACTTCGGCGACTTCGACCTCGACGGCGACGGCGACGCCGAAAGCAACGTCAAGTTCGGCGACCGCACCAGCCGCAGCTACTTCCTCGGCCACGGCCGCTTCGATCCGGAAGGACCGTGGCGGTGGGGTTTCACCGCAGAGCGGACGTCGGACAAGACCCTGTTCGACCGCTACGACGTGCGCGATCCCTACCAGGACAACGGCCTCTACTACGGCGACCAGCGCCGGCTGATCAGCCAGATCTACGCCGAGCACCAGACCGAACGCTCCTATGTCTCGGTCGCCGCCTTCACCATCCAGAGTCTGCGCGTCGCGCGGTTCGACCCCGTTACGCCGGCGCTGAATGAGTTCGAGCGCGACGGCGCCCTGCCGGTGGCGGCGCCCCTGATCGAGGCCCGGTGGGAGCCGGACGGTCCCGTCCTGGGCGGACGTCTCCGCCTGCGGGGGTCGGCCGTATCCCTGAGCCGTGACGACTACGTCGGCAGCCCCGTCCTGCGCCCCGACATGATCCCCCCGGGCCCGACCTTCGGCCTTCCCGGCGTCGACAGCCGCCGCGTCTCGGCCCAGCTGGACTGGCGCAAGTCGATGATCTCGCCCATGGGGGTCCGCTGGGATCCCTTCGTCGACCTGCGCGCCGATCTCTATTCAATCGCCGACCTGCCGCCGGTCCTCGGACTGGAGGACGAGGAGCTCGGTCGCGGGCGCGCCACCGCGGGCGTGGACGTCAGCTATCCGCTGATCCGCCGTTTCGCTGCCGCGGACGTCATCTTCGAGCCGATGGCCCAGATTTCGGTCTCGACCGACCCCGACCAGGACCCGCGCCTGCCGAACGAGGACAGCGCCACCATCGAGCTGGACGAGAGCTCCCTGTTCCGCGTCGACCGCTTCCCCGGCTACGACCTGCTCGAAGGCGGGCTGCGCTTCACCGCGGGCGCCCGGACGACGCTGCGCTGGCGGGACGGCCGGCAGGCAAGCCTGTTCATAGGGCGCAGCTTCCGGGCGGACGAGGAGCCAGCCTTCCTGGCGCCTGTCCCGGATGACCCGGCCAATCTCTACGATCCCACCGGCCTCGCCTCGGACACCTCGGACTGGGTGGTCCAGGGAGACTTCTCGCCATCGGACAGGATTCGCGGCTGGGGCCATGCGACGATCGATTCGGGCGGCAACATCCGCCGCGCGGAGATCGCCGTCGACGGCCGCTGGGGGCGCCGCGACCTGGCGACGGTCAGCTACATCCTCGACCGGTCCAATCCGCTCGCCGGCCCGAACAACCGGAACTACGAGTTCCTGCAGGTCGCCGGCCAGCAGTTCATCTACGGCAACTGGGGCGTGGCCTTTGCGGGCATCGCCGACCTGGAGCGCACGCCGCGGCCGGGCCAGCCCGATCCGGGCTATCTGGTGCAATCGGAAGTCGGCCTGCTGTTCGACGACGACTGCTTCCGATTCGAGCTGGGATGGCGTCGCGACAACACCAGCGTGCGGCCTTCCGGCCCCTCGGAGGGCCCTTATGTGCGCCTAACGCTCGCCACTTTCGGCGGTACAGGATATTGACGGGGCGACGGGCGTCGACCGGCGTGCGATTTCGGTTGCGCGCAGGTTGCGGGAACCGGACGCGATCCGGCGGCGCCGCTTGAGGAACCAGGACTGACAATGCGTTTTCAGCGTTACTTGACGGGCGTGGCGATCGCCGCCCTCCTGGCCGGAACGGCCATGGCCCAGACCGCGCCGCAGGAGCCGGCGGCGGCGGGCACGCTGAACCCCGCGGCCGAGCAGGCCCCGCCGACCGCCCCGGCGGCCGCGCCGCAGTTCCAGCTGGCCGACGGCATCCTCGCCACGGTCAACGACAGCGTCATCACCGGCTTCGACCTGCGCCAGCGCATGCTGCTGCTGATCGCCATGACCCAGGTGCAGCCGACGCCGGAAAACATCCCGGCCATCCAGCAGGAAGCCCTGAACGCCCTGATCGACGAACGTCTGCAGATCCAGGAGCTGGCCAACTACAAGGAGCTCCGGGTCACCGACGACGAGGTGAACCAGGAGATCGCGGCCATGGCCCAGGAGGTCGGGGTGACCCCGCAGGCCTACCTGTCCTTCCTGGAGGCGGGCGGCATCCGCGCCCAGACCCTGCGCGAACAGCTTCGCACCCAGATCGGCTGGCAGCAGCTCGTCGGCGGCCGCTTCCAGAGCCGCGCCCGGGTCAGCAAGGGGGCGCTCGAGGCGGCCCTGCGCCAGCGGGCCGAGGCGGCTTCGAAGAAGCAGTACCTGATCGGCGAAATCTACATCGAGGCGGCCCGCGTCGGCGGCCAGCAGGCTGCGCTCAACGGCGCCAACCAGCTGGTCCAGCAGATGGTGCAGGGCGCGCCCTTCCAGGCCGTGGCCCAGCAGTTCTCGTCCGCGCCCTCGGCGACCCGCGGCGGCGACGCCGGCTGGGTCGTGGCCGGCACGGTCAACCCGACCCTCCAGGCGGCCATGGACCAGCTGGAAGTCGGCCAGCTGTCGCGCCCGATCCCGGTCGAGGGCGGCGTCTACATCATCTACATGCGCGACAAGCGCGACGGCGCGGCGACCAGCCTCGTCCAGCTGAAGCAGGTCATGGTCGAGCTGCCGGAGACGGCCAGCGACGCAGACGTGCAGGCGGCGACGCAGCGCCTCAACGCCATCCAGCCGCAGCTGACCTGCGATAACATGTTGCAGCGCGCGACCTCCGAGCAGGGCCTGCTGGGCGCCGACCTCGGCGAGTCCGACGTGCTCAACCTGGCCCCGCAGTTCCAGCAGGTCGCCCGCTCGGCCGAGGTCGGCAGCGTCAGCACCCCGATCCGCACCCCGCTGGGCCTGCACCTGGTCGCCGTCTGCGGCCGTCGCGTCGGCGGCGCCGAGGCCCCGGATCCCCGGGTGATCGAAAACCAGCTGTTCCGCCAGAACCTCGCCACCCTGGGCCGTCGCTACATGCGCGACCTGCGCGAGGACGCGCTGATCGAGTTCCGTCAGTGACCGCTGCCCCGCCGCCGCTGGCCCTGACACTGGGCGAGCCGGCGGGCGTGGGCCCCGAGATCGTCGCCGCCGCCTGGCGCGCCCTCAAGGAAGGGCCGCAGGCCTTCGCCGTCATCGGCGACGCCGCCCTGCTGCGCCGGCAAGGCGTGGATGTGCAGGAGATCATGGCGCCCTCGGAGGCGGCGGCCGCCTTCCGGCGCGCCCTGCCCGTCCTGCACGCCCCCCTGCCCGGTCCGGTGACGCCGGGTCGGCCCGAGCCGGCCAACGCCGGGGCGGTCGCCGACTGGATCGAGCAGGCGGTCGGCCTGGCCCTCGCCGGAGAGGTCGCCGGTCTGGTCACCGCCCCGATCGCCAAGGCTCCGCTGTACGCCGCCGGCTTCCGCTTTCCCGGGCACACCGAGTTCATCGCAGAGCTGACCGCGGACGTCCCCTTCGGCGGCACGCGCGGTCCGGTGATGATGCTGACCACGAAGGACCTGCGCGCCTGCCTCGTCACCATCCACGAGCCGCTCGCTTCGGTCCCCGAGCTGGTGACCGCAGAGCGGGTGATGCGCGCCGCCCGCGTGGTGCATGAGGCGCTGCGCGGCGATTTCGGCATCGCCCGTCCGCGGCTCGCCCTGGCGGGCCTCAATCCCCACGCCGGCGAGGGCGGCGCCATCGGGCTCGAGGAGCAGGAGGTGCTGATCCCGGCTGCGGCCGCGCTGCGCCGGGAGGGTGTCGACATCAGCGACCCGCGGCCGGCCGACACCCTGTTCCACGACGAGGCCCGGTCGACCTACGACGCCGTGCTGTGCCTCTACCACGACCAGGCCCTGATCCCGGTCAAGACGCTGGACTTCTGGGGCGGGGTAAATGCGACGCTGGGCCTGCCGTTGGTGCGCACGTCGCCGGACCACGGGACAGGCTTCGACATCGCGGGCAAGGGCGTGGCGCGGG
>JAEZIH010000238.1 GCA_023416055.1 Pseudomonadota bacterium
CTTGGCCTCCTTCATGCCCGGCGTGGCGCCGTAGTAGCCGGTGTCCGACTGGGCCTCGACGTGGTCGATGGGCAGTTCGTCCACGAAGCGGCTGGGCAGCTGGCTGGTCCAGCGGCCGTAGACCAGACGGTTGGCCGCGAAGCTGATGCGCGCGTCCTGCTTGGCCCGCGTCACGCCGACGTAGGCGAGGCGGCGCTCCTCCTCGAGGCCCTTCTCGCCCTTCTCGTCGATGCTGCGCTGGCTGGGGAAGACGCCTTCCTCCCAGCCCGGCAGGAAGACCAGCGGGAACTCCAGCCCCTTGGCCCCATGGAGCGTCATCACCTGCACCGAGTCGGCGCTCTCGCCCCGGTCCAGATCCATGACCAGGGAGACGTGCTCCAGATAGGCCGGCAGGCTGTCGAAGGCCTGCATCGATTGGGTCAGCTCCTTGAGGTTGTCCAGCCGGGTCTGGCCCGTGGCCCGGTCGGCCTTCTGCATGTCGGTGTAGCCGCTCTCCTCGAGGACGGTCTCGGTCAGCTCCCAGTGGCTGGTGGTCTGGGCCAGCGCCCGCCACCGGTCGATGTCGCGCACGAAGTTGGACAGGGCGGTGCGGGTCCGCGCCTGCAGTTCGTCGGAGCCGATCAGCTCGCGAACCGCCGCCATGGCCGAGACGCCGGACAGGCGCGCGATCTGCAGCACCTTCTGGACGCTGGTGTCGCCGATGCCCCGCTTGGGCACATTGACGATGCGCTCGAAGGCCAGATCGTCGTCCTCGGACAGGATCAGCCGCAGATAGGCGTGGGCGTCGCGGATCTCGGCGCGTTCGAAGAAGCGCGGGCCGCCGATCACGGTGTAGGGGATGGCCAGCATGACGAAGCGTTCCTCGAACGCCCGCATCTGGAACGACGCCCGAACCAGTACCGCCATGTCCTTGTAGGCCACGCCCTGTCGCCGGGCGGTTTCGATCTCGTCGGCGATCAGCCGCGCCTCGGCCTCGCCGTCCCAGACCCCGCGCACGCGGACCTTGTCGCCAGCGGCCTCCTCCGTCCACAGCGTCTTGCCCAGCCTGTCGCGGTTGGCGCTGATCAGGCCCGAGGCGGCGCCCAGGATGTGGTGGGTCGAGCGATAGTTGCGCTCCAGCCGGATCACCTTCGCCCCGGGGAAGTCGCGCTCGAAGCGCAGGATGTTGTCCACCTCGGCGCCGCGCCAGCCGTAGATCGACTGGTCGTCGTCCCCGACACAGCAGACGTTCCCGGTCGAGGAGGTCAGCAGCCGCAGCCAGAGGTATTGGGCGACGTTGGTGTCCTGGTATTCGTCGACCAGGATGTAGCGGAAGCGCCGCCGGTATTCTTCAGCGATATCCGCGTGTTTCGACAGGATGGTGATGTTGTGCAGCAGCAGGTCGCCGAAGTCGCAAGCGTTCAGCCCGACGAGCCGGGCCTGATAGGCGGCGTACAGCGTCTGGCCCTTGCCGTTGGCGAAGTCCTCGGAAGGCGGCAGCTTGTCGGGCGTCCAGCTGCGGTTCTTCCAGTGGTCGATCAGCCCGGACAGCGAGCGCGGCGTCCACCGCTTCGGGTCGAGGTTGGCGGCCTCGATCAGCTGCTTGCAGACCCGCTCCTGGTCGTCGGTGTCGAGGATGGTGAAGGTCGATTTCAGACCGACCAGCTCCGCATGCCGCCGCAGGATCTGGGCCGCGACCGAGTGGAAGGTGCCGAGCCAGCGCAGCCCCTCGGCCGAGGGGCCGATGAGATGGGTGATCCTCTCGCGCATCTCGCGCGCGGCCTTGTTGGTGAAGGTGACCGCCAACAGCTCCCACGGGCGCGCCTTGCCGGTGGCCAGGATGTGCGCCAGCCGGGTGGTCAGGACCCGCGTCTTGCCGGTGCCGGCGCCCGCTAGGACCAGAACCGGGCCTTCAGTGGTCTCCACGGCCTCGCGCTGCTCCGGGTTCAAGCCGGCGAGATAGTCTGGCGCGCCCTCGGGACCGCGGGCGCGGGCGAGGTCGGAGATGCGGGGGGCGGGCAGGTCGGTCACGGAACTCGGCGTCTCTTGAATCGGAGAACATATGTAGCACGAACGCCCGGCGCGACAGGGAGGGTCGCGATCTAACGACGTTCTTTACAGGGCGGGGCCGTATGCACAGACTGGCGGCGGGGCAGGGAGGCCCCGAATGCTCAGGGAGGGCGATATGACCATGCAATCCACCGGATCCGGCGCCAGCGCGGCGCAGGACTTCATCAAGCGGTTCTGGGGCTTTGACCAGCTGATCGGCAGCATGCTGATCAAGATCGTCTACTACGTCGGGCTGGTCGCCATCCTGCTAATCACGGTGATGGCCATGTTCGGCGGCGGCATGATGGGCGCCATGCTGGGCGGCGGCCACGGCGTCGGCGGCGGGCTGCTGATGCTGATCCTCGCCCCGATCATGGGCCTGATCTACCTCGTGTTCTGGCGGTTCGTCTGTGAAATGTGGCTGCTGGTCTACCTGATCTACAACCGCATGGGCGAAATCCGGGACCGCCTGCCGCCGGTCTGACGCGGAACCGCGCCCACGGCCAAGCCGTTCCCCGCCGGTCATCAAGCGATCAGGAGGAAGGGCCTTGGCCGACAACATCAACAACACCGGCGGCGGGAGCGGCAACACCGGTCTGGCCTTCATCGTGGGGGCCGTCGTGGTGGTCCTGGCCATCGTCGCGTGGTTCGTCTTCGCCCGCGGCGGCGCGCCCGAAACGAAGCAGATCGATGTGAACGTCGACGTGCCGGAAGTTTCGGCGCCGGCGGTTCCGGGCACGGGGGGCTGATCGATGACCGATCCGAACCTGCCCCCGACGCGGGACGACCGGCCCGAGGTCGTGCATCACACCACGATCAACAATCCCGCCCCCGCCGGGCGCGGCGGCTCGGGCTGGCTGGGCTTCCTGGTCGGCGGCCTGGTCGTGGTCCTGATCATCATCGCCGTGGTGGTCTTCAGCAACGGCGGCCTGAACCGCGCGGCCGACACCACCCGGGTCGATCTGGACGTCGACCTGCCGGCGCCCGAGTTGCCTGACGCGCCGAAGATGCCGGAACTGCCGAACGTCGAACCGCCGTCGATCCCGAGCCCGTCGCCGGCCCCGGCGAACTGAGCGCCTATCTCAGCCGGTAGGTGATGGTGGTCACGACCCGGACCCTTTGGTCCGGGGACTGGCTGGCGTCGCCGTAGCCTTCGCGCGGCAGGATCTCGAACGAGCCTTGGGTGGCTTGCCGGATCGGGCCGAGCGGGGCGCCGGAGTCCTGGGCGAACTGGGCCGCGCCGCTGCGCGCCGCCGCCGTCGCTTCGGCGATCATGGCCGGCCGCACCTCGTTCAGCCTGGTGAAGATGTAGGACGGGCCGTTGAAGTCCTGCAGCACCACGCCCTGACGGACGAGCTCGTTCAGGGCGCGGGTGGTCTCCTGGACCCGGCCGACATCGCTGGTCCGCACCACGACGGTCTGGGCGAGGATGAAGCGCGGGCCGCCGTCCTGGCTGATGTATTCGCGCGAGCGCCGGTCGGCGACCTCCAGCCGGCCGAGGCTGACGGTTTCCGCCGGATAGCCCTGGGCGGCGAGGAACCGCCGCACCACCGCCAGGTCGGCGTCGATCCGGCCCTGGACCTCTGAAAGGACGTCGCCGGACGCCGTGAAGCGCAGCGGCAGGACGGCGAGGTCGGCCTGCACGTCGCGTTCGGCGAGGCCGCGCACGGTGACGGTGCGGTCGCCGACGCGGGCGTTGACCACGCCCTGGCCGATGAGGGCGCCGCCGCCGATCAGGCCCACCGCCAGCAGGCCTCCGAAGACGGCGGCGGGGATCAGTCTGCTGTCGGCCATGGCGCTCTCCTGCAGCGGAGGATGCGCCAACCTTTGCCGCTGTCAATCGGCGGTATCCGGATGGGCGAACGAGCGGTCCCCGCCGGCCCAGGCGAGGGCCAGAAGCCGGCAGGCCGAAGCCAGGGGGGTGCGGCCGCGGCGCTCGTCGATCCGCTTCATCAGCCCCGCCTGGCTGAGCCCGGCGGCCGCCGCGATGTCGTCGAGTACGGCCCAGAATTCCGGCTCGAGGGCTACCGAGGTGGCGTGGCCGGACAGGGAGACCGAGCGTTTCCTGAGCATGCGCCAGACTTAGCGGAGCCGGCCGCAGCGGGCGATACGTGATCGTCGTTCACCCCCGCGCACGATGGGGTTATGCTGCACCCTCCCGGGAGCGAACCGCGCAATGACCGCCGCTGCAGACTTCGAGGCCTCCGAACCTTTCCGGCCGCAGCGGCTCGAGCCGCTGACCGCGTTGCGCGCCTTCGGCCGCCTGATCCGCGACAAGGAGGACACCGCACAGGTGTTCGAGATCATGCGGGCCCTGTCCGGCCGCTCGATCGCCCGCGGCTACGATCGCCTGCTGGGAACGATGGAGGGCGGGCGGCAGGCTTTCCTGCGCGAGGAGCTGGCCCACAGGCTGGACGATCCCGACTGGCTGGCGAGGTTCGGGCCGGGCGCCGTTGGCGCGGCCTATCGCGAGTTCCGGGATGCGCGGGGCTTCACCGCCGAAGGTCTGGCCATGGAGTCGCGCAAGGTCGCGCCCCTGGCCGACGCGCCACATCCGGTGCTGTGGTACTCTCGACGCCTGCGCGACTTGCACGACGTCTGGCACGTCCTGACCGGCTACCAGACCGACGCCCTGGGCGAGGCCTGCGTAGTGGCCTTCTCCTACGCCCAGACTGGCAACCTCGGCTTCGGCTTCATCGGCTGGGGCGCCGCGCGCGAGATCCGCCGCGAGAACCCGGCCGTTCCGGCCCGCCGGGCCGTGCTGCAGGCGTGGCGTCACGGCCGGGCCGCGCGCTGGCTGCCGGCCCTCGACTACGAGGCCGTCCTTGCCGAACCCCTCGAGCGCGCCCGTGCGCGGCTGAACATCCGTCCGCCCACAGTCTACGACAGCGTGCCCGTGGAGGTACGCGCGGCGCTTCGCCTGAGAGCCTGACGGCGGCTTCCGGACGCCATAAGGCCCGCTTGTGCCCGCGGCGTCATTCCTCGGCTTGCGCCGGCCCGCGGCCTGCTCCACTTGGCGATCATGAGCGCGCCCATCGAGTCCGTCGCACCGCCGCCAGCCGGGCTCTCCCGCGGCGCCCTGCTCGCTGTCGCGGGGGTCGGACTGTGCGCCCTGATCTGGGGCACGACCTGGTACGCCATCACCCTGCAGCTCGGGACGGTGGCGCCGCTGGCCTCGATCGTCTGGCGCTTCGGGCTGGCGGCGGTCGTGCTGTTCGCCGGCTGCCTGGTCACCCGGCGCTCGCTGAAGCTTACCCTCAACCAGCACCTCGCGGCGGCGGGGCAGGGGGTGTTCGCCTTCTCGATCAGCTACAGCTTCACCTACGCCGCCGAAGGGCGGATCGCTTCGGCCGTGGTGGCGGTGATCTTCGCCGCCCTGGCCTTCCTCAACCTGATCCTGTTCCGCATTGCGGCGCGGCAGAAGGCGGCCCTGGCGGCCTGGGGCGGAGCGGCGCTCGGCGCGGTGGGAGTCGCCGTCCTGTCAGGATCCGAGGTCCTGGGCGCCGGGCTCGATGACTGCAGTCTGGCGGGGGTGGGTTTCGCCCTGACCGCCGTGGTGGCCTCGGCCTTCGGCAACTTCTTCGCCTGGCGAGGACAGCAGGCCGGGTCGGCGGTGATCCCGTCGACCGCCTGGGCCATGGCCTACGGGACGATCCTGCTGGCGCTCTACGGCCTCGCCACGGGGGTCGAGTGGTCGATCGAACCCAGCCTGACCTACCTCGGCTCGCTGCTCTATCTGTCGGTGTTCGGCTCGGTGATCGCCTTCGTGGTCTATTTCACTATCGCCCGCATGCGGGGGTACGCCCTGGCGAGCTATATCTCGGCCCTGACCCCGCCGATCGCCATGTTGGTCTCGGTGCTGTTCGAGGACGCCCAATTCGGCTGGACCGCCCTGGCCGGGCTGGCTCTGGTGCTTGCCGGGCAGGTGTTGCTGATCCGCGCTCCCAAGGCGTCGGCGGCCTAGCCGAACCAGCCGCGTTTCTTCTTTTTCCCCGGCTCAGCTTCGGGCGGTTTCGTCTTGCCCTTCGCCGCCTCCGCGTCGGCTGCCCGGCGGCGGCGTTCCGCCGTGACGCGGATCGCCACGAGCATGGGGATGAGGCCGTGACGGTTGCGCGGCATGTCGGCCATCTCAGTCCTCGCGTTTCGCGCCGTCGAGCTGCCGCTCGGCCATGGCGCGCTCCTTCTCGGCCCGGGTGCGCACGGCCTTTGTCTGGCCGTGGAGCGCGCGGTTGGCGGCGGCGGCCACCTTCCTGTCCGCCTTCGCCCGCTCCTTGCGGGCCCGGTTCAGGTTCACGACCTCGCCCATGACGCCTCCGTTATGCAACCCGCCGCGCGGCCGGTCGGTTCTCCCGACACATCAAACCGTTCAGGAGACCCCATGGTAGACCTCTCGCTGCTCCGCGAAAGCCTCGAAGTCGTCGGCTCGGACGGCGGCCACGTCGGCCGCGTGGATCACGTTCATGAGGACCAGATCGAACTGGCCAAGCTGGACCTCGCCTCGGGCTTCAAGCACCACATGATCCCGATCAGCTGGATCGACCACGTCGACGCCCATGTGCACCTGAACGTGACCACCGATGAGGCCAGGGCCCGGTGGACGGAGAAGCAATAGCCGTCCGGGGGCGACCGGAGACGACGCAGCGGGCGCCTGGAGTCCCGTCAGCCTTCTTTGACGATCGAATTCCAGCTCACGCCCGACAGACCTCGCCGAGCCAAAAGTGCACGATGCGCACTCGATGTTTTCGAGTGCGCTTTCGCGATCACTGCGGCGAGATCATCTTCTCCGGCCGCACCCACTCGTCGAACTCCTCGTTCGTCAGATAGCCGCCGCCGACGGCTTCCTCGCGCAGGGTGGTGCCGTTCCTGTGCGCCGTCTTGGCGATCTTGGCGCAGGCGTCGTAGCCCAGCTTGCCGTTCAGCGCCGTGACCAGCATCAGCGAGTTCTCGAGGCCGCGCCTGATGTTGTCCTCGCGCGGCTCGATGCCGATCACGCAGTTGTCGGTGAAGCTGATCGCCGCGTCGGCCAGCAGCCGCACCGACTGCAGGAAGTTGTACGCCATGACAGGGTTGTAGACGTTCAGCTCGAAGTGGCCCTGCGACCCGGCGAAGGTCAGGGCGGCGTGGTTGCCGAACACCTGCACGCAGACCTGGGTCAGGGCTTCCGACTGGGTCGGGTTGACCTTGCCCGGCATGATCGACGACCCCGGCTCGTTCTCCGGCAGGGCCAGTTCGCCGAGGCCGGCGCGGGGGCCGGAGCCGAGGAAGCGGATGTCGTTGGCGATCTTGAACAGGCTGGCGGCGACAGTGTTGATCGCCCCGTGGCTGAACACCATGGCGTCGTGGGCGGCCAGGGCCTCGAACTTGTTGGGCGCGGTGGTGAAGGGCAGGCCGGTGATGGCGGCGATGCGCTGGGCCACCTGCTCGGCGAAGCCGACCGGGGCGTTCAACCCGGTGCCGACGGCGGTGCCGCCCTGGGCCAGCTCCATCAGCTTCGGCAGGGTCTGCTCGATCCGTTCGATGCCGTTAGCGACCTGTTGGGCATAGCCCGAGAACTCCTGGCCGAGTGTCAGCGGCGTGGCGTCCTGGGTGTGGGTGCGGCCGATCTTGATGATGTGGTCCCAGGCCTTCGCCTTGGCATCCAGCGCCGCGTGCAGGTGCTTCAGGGCTGGCAGCAGGTCGTTGGCCACCTGCTCGGCGCAGGCCACGTGCATGGCCGTCGGGAAGGTGTCGTTCGACGACTGGCTCATGTTGACGTGGTCGTTGGGGTGGACCGGCTTCTTGGAGCCCATCTCCCCGCCCAGCATCTCGATGGCGCGGTTCGAGATCACCTCGTTGGCGTTCATGTTCGACTGGGTGCCCGAGCCGGTCTGCCAGACCACCAGCGGGAAGTGATCGTTCAGCTTGCCGTCGATCACTTCCTGCGCGGCCGCGACGATGGTCTCGCCCAGCGTCTTGTCCAGCTTGCCCAGCGCCATGTTGGTCTCGGCCGCGGCGCGCTTGACGATGCCCAGCGCCCGCACGATCGGCAGCGGCTGCTTCTCCCAGCCGATCCTGAAGTTCCCCAGCGACCGCTGCGCCTGGGCGCCCCAGTAGCGGTCGGCGGCGACCTCGATCGGGCCGAAGGTGTCGGTTTCGGTGCGGACGGTGCTCATGTCGGCAAGCTCTTCAGGCGTGGCGGGAGGATGCGCGGCGGTGTAGCACGGGAAGGCGACGGGACAAGGCGGAGGAACCCGGATGCGGATGATGACGGCGGCCGTTGCCGCTCTCCTGCTGACGGCCTGCGCCGCCGAAGCGGACCCGGGCGATAAGCCGCGTGTCGTGTTCGAGACCGACGCCGGCCGGATGGTGCTGGAACTGGAACTGGAACGCGCGCCCCTGACGGTCTGCAACTTCCTGAGCTACGTCACCGACGGCGACTACGACGGCGGCGCCTTCTTCCGCACCGTGGTCAGCGAGACCAACGACAATCCGAACCCGATCGACGTCATCCAGGCCGCCACCCCCCGCGGCGCCGACGACGACCTGCGCCCGCCGATCCCGCTGGAGCGGACGCGCGACACCGGGCTCGCTCATGTCGCCGGAACGGTCTCCATGGCGCGCGACGGGCCGGACACAGCAACCTCGAGCTTCTTCGTCGTCGTGCGGGACACGCCCAGCCTCGACTATGGCGGCGGCCGCAATTCTGACGGGCAGGGCTTCGCCGCCTTCGGAAGCCTTGTCGAGGGACTGGACGCCGCCCGTCGTATCCAGATGTCGCCGGCCGATGCGGAGGAGCAGTTGACGCCGCCGGTCACGATCCGCTCCGCGACGCTGGTCGGCGAGGTCCCGCCGATATGCCGGCCTTGACCGCGGGCTGGATCGGGACCGGCAAGGTCCGGCTGCGCGAGACCGGCGACGCCGTCGAGATCACCATCGACGGCCTGACCACCCAGGCGAAATACTACAAGCCGCTGGTCTATGAGTTCATGCGCAAGGAGTGGTCGTCGCGTCCCTCGTGGGGCGACTTCGTGGTCGAGATCCGCATGGAGCATGTCGGCGAGCCGCCGCATATCGATCTCGACAACCTGGCCAAGGCCCTGCTGGACGCGATCAAGGGCTACCTGTTCCACGACGACGCCCAGGTCGCCCGCCTGCTGGTCGAGCGCCACGAGGGCGAACGCGAACGCATCGCCATCCGGGTTTACCGGCGCGTCTAACGCAACCGCTCGTAGCGCAGAACCCCGACCACGCCGCCGCCTCCATCGCTGGGGTGGTTGACGCCGTCGTTGACCAGCACCTCGGCGAAGTCGAACGGGCTGACGCCGTCCAGACAGGCGGCGTTGACGCCGTATTCATTGGGGTTCGAGCGGCGCTGATGGTGGGTGTAGATGCCGCAACGGGAGCAGAAGAAGTGGCGGGCGACGCCGGTGTTGAAGCGGTATTCGCTAAGGGATTCAGCGCCTTTCACCACCTCCACGCCGCCCAGACCGGCGGTGACGGCGACCGCGCCTCGCATGCGGCACAGGCTGCAATCGCAGCGACGGGCGCTGTCCAGGCCGTCGCTGAGGCGGACTCGCAGGCGCACCGCGCCGCAATGGCAGCCGGCGTCGGACCAGCCGTCCTCGTCAATCCTGAGCATGGATCATTCCCCGGGAGCAGGCGGATACCGCTCGAAAGCGGGGAGGGCTTCGAGGTGGCGCATCCATCCGATCCGGTCGGCGGTCTGGATCTGGGCCTGCAGCGGAATGGCGTCGGGTTCGTCCAGGGTCGCGGACTGGATGTCGATCATGCCGGGGAAGATCGCCTCGCTGGTGTAGAAGAGGCTGGTCCCGCAGACGCCGCAGAACATGCGCCGGCCGTGTTCCGACGAGGCGTAGGTGACGGTTTCGCCGGTGATCTTCACCTGGTCGGCCGGGGCCATGGCCCAGGACACGGCGGGCGCGCCGCTGGCACGCCTGCAGTCCGTGCAGTGACACAGGGTGTGGTGAACCGCCTCGGCCGGCATCTCGTACCGCACCGCCCCGCAATGACATCCGCCGTTCAGCATCCCGACCTCCTCCGATAAGGCGTTCACTTTACGTTCTGTGAGGCCGGCGCCAACCCCTTTTCGGTCAGGACGGGCGCTGGAACCGCAGGGTCGGCAGGCGGAGCTGCATCTCGGCCCCGACGAACAACTGGGGCTCCGAGGCAGGGGCTACGCCGGCCTCCTGCTCCTTGCGGGTCACGCAGGCCCGGGCGCCGGCGGCGAGCGACAGGAAGTCGGCGGCCTCGGGCAGGCTCTCGATGACGCAGCCGTCGAACCAGGGCCAGGTCTCGCCGGCGCCGCAGCCGAAGGAGCTGCGATCGCGGCTGGCGGCGGTCAGGATCATGCGGTTGGGCCCCTCCAGCGCCTTGACGAAGATGCCCGAATAGCAGGCGGAGACCACCACCACGGTCGGTCGGGCCCCGCACCACTGGCGCACCATCTGGGCCATGGCCGCCGGCGTCACCACGCCGTCCTCGCCGAACACCATGCCTTCCGGAGAACCGTGCGAGGTGAAGTACAGCAGGCACCCCCGCTGGGCCCGCCCGGTGACGTCCGCAACGGCGCGCAGAACCTCGGCGGCGGTCGACGCCCGGGGCGAGGCGGGATTGAGGGTCAGGTCTATCGTGCTGTCGCGGGGCAGGCCTGCCGCGAGGAGGCCGGCGGTCACGTCGCGCCGGGCGTTGTCGAAGGCCTCGATCGGCTGGCCGCGGCCGTCGCGCCAGTCGGCCGCGATGACCACGGCGGCCCAGCCCTCGAAGCGGCTGGCCGGCGCCTGGGCGCAAGCAGGGGCCGCGAGCGCCAGCAGCCCGGTCAGCATCAGCAGCAAGAATCCACGCCCCATCGCGATCCCCCGGCTCAAACCTCGGGGGAAGGTTAGCGCAAGCGGGGCAGGGGGGAAGAGGCCTACTTCTTCCGGAACTGGTCCAGGGAGACGACCTTGGGGCCATCGTCGCCGGACGGGGGCGGCGGCGTCGGCTCGGCTTCGGGCTCCGGCTCGGCCGGCTCCTCGATCATCGCCGGCATCTCGAACTGAAGCAGGAACTGCACCGAGGGGTCGTAGAAGCGGGTCACCGCCGCATAGGGCATGGACAGCACCTTGGGCACGCCGCCGAATTTGAGCATAACCGAAAAGCGGTCGGCCTCGACGGTCAGGTCCCAGTACTGGTGCTGCAGCACCACGGTCATCTCGTCGGGGTATTTGGCCAGCACGTCCGGCGGGACGCTGACGCCGGGCGCCTTGGTCTTGAAGGTGATGTAGAAGTGGTGCGCGCCGGGGATGCCCTCGGGGCGGGCGGCGCGTTCGAGGGCCGAGCGGATCACGCCGCGCAGGGCGTCCTGCGCCAGCTGCTCGTAGTGCATCTCGTCGACTGGCGGGGTTTCGTCGGCCATCGGGTCCTCGGCGTTGCAGCCGAGGGTTTAGCCGCGCGGCGAGGCCGGCGGAAGATGGCGAGACGGTAAACTGGCGGGGAAAGTGGAGGGCTTCTGTTGGCAGGCGCCCTCCGGGCCCCGCCCCGGGATCTGAACCCCGAGGACTTAAGAGTTCGAAATCACCCGAACCGCATTACGCGGCGAGAGCGACTTCTCCAGCGAAGTTATCGTTCGCAGGTAGTTTAATGGCCCGATACGGTGGGCCAGGACGGGCGAAAGCAACCTCTTTACACGTCCGTCGATGCTAGTCGGCCCCATGCTCGTCCGCCGATAACGCGGGGAAGAGATTGGTGGAGCCGCCGGGAATCGCACCCGGGTCCGGTCCGCTTATTGCAGGCGCGTTTATCGCCATAGTCGGGGCGAACCCCGACAGGACCAATATAGGGCGTCGGGGCTTGGTTTCCAAGGCCGCCCGCGGAGGATCACCTCCTCACCCGCGACCAGTCCGGCGTCTGGTTGCGGAACCAGGTCAGCTGGCGCTTGGCGTAGTTGCGGGTGGCCTGCCGCGTCGCCGCGATCGCCTCGTCCAGCGTCGCCTTGCCGGCCAGATGCGCCGCGAACTCGCGCACGCCGACGGCCTTCATCGCCGGCAGCGACGGGTCGAGCCGGCGCGCCACCAGCGCCCGCACCTCGTCCAGCGCCCCCTGTTCGACCATTCGCGCCACCCGCGCGTCGCAGCGGGCGTAGAGTTCCGACCGGTCCGGTTCGACCACCCTGCCTGTCCAGCTTCCCGGGGCAAGCAGGGGCGTCGTCTCGGCCATCCAGTCGCTCAGCGACCGGCCGGTGTGCTCGGCCACCGCCCAGGCGCGGGTCAGCCTCTGCCGGTCGCCCGCTTCGATCCGGGCCTCGGCCGCCGGATCCAGCTCCGCCAGCCGCCGCCGGAAGGCGGCCTCGCCCTCGGCCTCCAGCGCCTCCGTCGCCGCCTCGCGCGCCTCGACCGGAACCTCCGGAATATCCGCCAACCCCTTGGTCAGGGCTGCAAAATACAGACCCGTTCCGCCGACGAACAGCACCGGTCGGCCCTCCAGTCCGGCCAGCAGCTCCATCGCCGCCCGGCTCCAGCGCCCCACGGACCAGGCGTCGGCGGCGTCCGCCACGCCGTATAGCCGATGCTCCGCCCGCGCCTCGTCCTCCGCCGACGGCCGGGCGCTCAGCACCCGCAGGTCGGCGTACAGCTGCTGGCTGTCGGCGTTGACGATCACCGCCCCGGTCCGCTCCGCCATGTCCAGCGCCAGCGCCGACTTGCCCGAGGCGGTCGGGCCGGCGATCAGGGTCACGGCGGACGGGGGTGTGCTCTCGGACAAATCGGCGCTCGCGGCGATGGACTATATCGGCGATAGAACGCCCGCCTTGCGCCGGGCAACCCCGCCGCCCCCGAAGGAGCCCGCCGTGTCCCATCCGCCGCTCGATCGCCAGCAGGTCATCGCCGCCCTCGACGCGGTCGTCGACCCGAAGAGCGGCAAGGGCCTGCACGTCGCGGGGCTGGTGCAGGGTCTGACGGTGGGCGAGGATCGCGCCGGTTTCGTCCTTGAGGTTCCGCCGAGCGAGACCGCCGTCTACGCCCCCGTGCGGGACGCGGCCGAGGCGGCGCTGAAGGCCCTGCCAGGCATGAACCGGGTATCCGTGGTGCTGACCGCCGAGGCCGTGCAGAAGCCGACCCGCACCGCGAACCTGTCGCCTCAGGCGCTGGAGCAGAACCGGCCCAGGGCCCCCGTGCCGACGGATCGTCCCGCCCACGTGCGGCGCGTGCTGGCGGTCGCCTCGGGCAAGGGGGGGGTCGGCAAGTCGACGGTCGCCGTCAATCTGGCCGCCGCCCTGGCCGCGCGCGGCCTGTCGGTCGGGCTTCTGGACGCCGACGTCTACGGCCCGTCCATGCCGACCATGCTGGGGGTTTCGGGCAAGCCGGAATACCGCGACGGGGCCATGCAGCCGCACGAGGCGCACGGGCTGAAGGTCATGTCCATGGGCCTGCTGGCCGGCGCCGACGACGCCATGGTCTGGCGCGGGCCGATGGCCTCGCAGGCCATCACCCAGATGCTGACCCAGACGCGCTGGGGGACGGAGGCGCGGCCGCTGGACGTGCTGGTGGTCGACCTGCCGCCGGGCACCGGCGACGTGCAGCTGACCCTGATCCAGAAGACGCCGCTGGACGGCGCCGTCATCGTCTCGACGCCGCAGGAGGTGGCCTTGGCCGACGCCCGCCGGGCCCACACCCTGTTTCAGAAGGTGAAGGTCCCGACGATCGGCCTGATCGAGAACATGTCCGGGCCGGTGTTCGGCGAGGGCGGGGCGGAGGCCGAGGCCGCGCGTCTGGGCGTGCCCTTCCTCGGAGCCCTGCCGCTGGACGCCGCCCTGCGCGAGGCCGGAGACGCAGGCCGACCGCTGGTCAGCGCCGAACCGGACGGCGAGGTCGCCCGCCGGTTCGCCGTCGTGGCGGCGCGTGTCGCGGACGTGCTGGGGGTCTAGCGCCGCTCAGTCACTTCAGGCTCGGGCCACCGACCGCGCGAGGCGGCATAGATCAGGTCCCCGACTGTGACCGGCCGGAGGTCCGGCCCGCCGAGCGGCCAGGCCCGCAGGCTGAACATCCAGCCCAGGACGCAGGCGAACGCCGCCACGATCGCGAGCCATCCGGGCCACCCGAGCGCGGCCGCTGCAACACCCGCCCCGCTGGCGATCGCCACCCCGGTCAGGCCGATGCGGAGAGGTATCCCCTCGGGTCCGAAATGTTCGTCCCAGCGGCGATAGAGGGGCTCGAGATTGACCTCGAACTCCGCGCCGAACGCCTCGAACAGCTCCCAGGCGTCATCCCCGTCGATGCCGAGGTCATGGGCAAGCCGATCGGTCAGGTCTATCCGGTCCCGGCTTGCCCATCGGGCAACGAGCGCGACGACACTCTCCTCGGAAAGCGAGCCCGGCATGGGTTATCCCCGTTCAGCGCCGCTCCAGCACGCGGAAGACGAAGGCGTGGTCGTCCTTCTCGCCGCGGGCGACCTGCTCGGCCGACACCTCGGTCCACGCCGCCTCGTCGAAGGCCGGGAACAGGACGTCGCCCTCAGGCTCCGCCTCGACCTCGGTCAGGTACAGCCGTTTCGCCCGCGGCAGGGCGGCCGCGAAGATGCCGGCGCCGCCGATGACGCAGATCTCGTCGACGCCGTCCTCCATCGCCTGCTCGCGCGCGATCTCCACCGCCTCGTCCAGGCTGGTGCAGGCCACCGCCCCCTTCGGCTCGAACGACTCGTCCTTCGACAGAACCAGGTTCAACCGGCCGGGCAGGGGTTTGAGCGGCAGGCTCTCCCAGGTCTTGCGGCCCATGATGCAGGGCCTGCCCATGGTCACGGCCTTGAACCTCTGCAGGTCCGAGCGCAGGCGCCACGGCAGGCCGCCGTCGCGGCCGATGACTCCGTTGCGGGCGCGAGCGACGACAAGGGCGATGTGGGGCAGGGGCACGCTCAGTCTCCGGCGCGGATGTCGAGGGTCACCGTGCCCATCTGGCCTTGGTCAGGCTCGATGAGAAGCACCGAACCCGCGGTCGGATGCGTGAACTCGGTCCACAACGTCGGGCCGGCCTCATTGATCATCCGCTCCCGGCGGCGGCTGGGGCGCCAGCCCTCGGCGGCCGGGGCGAAGGTCTCCTCGACCGCCCGGGCCAGATCGCCGTCGTCGCCGCGCGCGGGCTGGACGAACAGGCTGCACCCGGCCTGGCCCCGGCGCAGGTGGAGGGTGCGGCCGTCGTCCGTATCCCAGGCGTCCGATCCGGCGCCAGGAGCGGCGCACCAGTCGCGCAGCGCAGGGATGGCTGAGGGCAGGTCGGCGGGCGTCTGCAGCGCCAGGAGCGCGAGGGAGGTCAGGATCACGAGGACTTCTCCAGCCAATGCAGCCACTTGCGCTGCATCGCCTGCTCGATGTCCACCCCCGCCATCTGACAATAGATGAGCAGCATGCCCAGCACGTCCGCCGCCTCATCGCCCAGCTTGCCGGCGTCGGCGGCCCCGCGCGCCCGACCGCTCATGCGCAGATGCTCGGCGGTCAGCTCGCCCAACTCCTCCTGCAGCTTCAGCAGGGCCCAATCGCGGTCGCGATCGATCGAATGCTCGCGGGCGTAGATGTCCGAGATGCGCAGGACGTCGGCCTGCAGGGCCTTGAGGTCGAGGCCCATCAGACGGCGACCGGCGCCTTGATGTGCGGCCAGGGCTGGTAGCCGTCGAGGACGAAGTCCTCCAGCCGGTAGGCGAACAGGTCGGCCTTCGGCGCGATGGTCATGGTCGGCAAGGGCAGGGGCTCGCGGCTCAGCTGCAGCTCCGCCTGTTCGACGTGGTTCAGGTACAGGTGGGCGTCGCCGAAGGTGTGCACGAACTCGCCCGGCTCCAGCCCCGTCACCTCGGCGATCATCATGGTCAGCAGGGCGTAGGAGGCGATGTTGAACGGCACGCCGAGGAAGACGTCGGCCGAGCGCTGGTACAGCTGGCAGGACAGCTTGCCGTCGGCGACGAAGAACTGGAACAGGCAGTGGCAGGGCGGCAGGGCCATGTCGTCGACGTCGGCCGGGTTCCAGGCGGTGACGATGTGGCGGCGGCTGTTGGGATTGGTCTTCAGCCCCTCGACCAGCCTTTCGATCTGGTCGATCACCCGGCCGTCCGGCGCGGCCCAGCTGCGCCACTGCTTGCCGTAGACGGGACCCAGCTCGCCCTCGGCGTCGGCCCATTCGTCCCAGATGCTGACGCCGTTCTCCTTCAGCCAGCCGATGTTGGTCTCGCCGCGCAGGAACCACAGCAGCTCGACGATGATCGAGCGGGTGTGCAGCTTCTTGGTGGTCAGCAGGGGGAAGCCCTTCGACAGGTCGAAGCGCATCTGCCGCCCGAACACGCCCAGCGTCCCGGTGCCGGTGCGGTCGTCGCGACGCGCGCCGTTGTCGAGGATGTCGCGCAGCAGGTTGAGGTACTGCCACTCCGGATGGTCGGCCGCGACGGCTCCGGTGCGGTCCTGAAGTTCGGCGAGGGCGACGGCGGCGTTCATGGCAAGAGAGTGCCGCCGATTCGGGTTCTCGGGCAGCCGCGCGATTCGGTTGCTCACAGAAAGGTGCGGTCGTCCCCAGACGGGTGGGCCGGGGTCCTAGTCGTAGGCGGACGCGCCCGCGGCCGACTCCGGCTCCAGCGCGTTCAGCTGTTCGACCAGTTCGGAATAGGCGTTGATGAACGACTGGGCCACGATGCGGCCGATCTCGGTGGTCTCGTAGCCGCCGCCAGCGATGCCGCCGAGGGTGGCGGCGCCGGCCAGGTTCCAGGTCACGTCGCGCTTGGCGGCGTAGCCCTGGCTGGCCGCGAGGGTCTCGGCGGTGCGGACGCTGACCACCGACAAGACCGTGTTGGCCTCGCCGGTCTGGCTGTTCATGCCCCCGCCCAGCGAGACGCCACCGCCCAGCGAGGCGCCCCCGACCAGGCCGCCCAAGCCGCCCAGGCCGCCGCCGAGGAGGCCGCCGCGCCGCGGGGCCTGCTGGTTGTTCTGGTTCGACTGGACGTTGCCGCGGAAGCCGCCGCCGGAAGCGTTGGCGTTCTCGCTGGCCACCTCGGCGACCAGCACATAGTCGGCGGCGCGGATCTGGCCGGGGCCGACGTTGGAGCCCTGCTGCAGTTCGCCGGCGCTGGCCAGCGCCCGCTCGCGTTCGATCGCGCTCATGGCGGCGTTGCCGCGGTCGACGAGGGTGAAGCAGCCGGACCGCTGCACCACGAGGCGCAGCAGGGTGTGCGGCGGCTGAAGCTGCAGCGCGTCATAGGCCGCCGGGTCGCCGTCAGCGATGGTCAGGGTGCCGAGAGAGCGGGCGCAGCGCGGCACCTGCGAAATCTGCCGGTCCTGCGCCCGCTGGGCGGAGCTGCGCGGCTGGCCGCCGAATATCTGGGCGTCCGCGGCGGGGACGGAAAGGACCAGCGAGGCGGCGACGGCCAGCAGGGACGCGCGATACATGGCAAGCGACTCTCGAAATCGAACTGAACGCCATCGATAGCTTGGCCGTAAGGAACTGCCAAGGTGATCATTGATCACTCAGGGTCAGTCACGGTCCCGGTCGCGGCGCTGACGGGCCAGTTCGGCGCGGTTGCGGACGGCGCGGTCGCGGGCCGACATCGGCGTGCGTGCGGTGACCCCGGCGACCGGCACCCGCCGCTTCACCGTCGGCTTCAGCTTGCCGTAGCGCTGACGCGAATAGGCGCGCGCGCACTCCATGCAGTGGCGGTAGTTCCGCGCCGCATAGGAGGCGTGCCAGTTGCGGCCCTCCTGAAGGATGATCTCGCACTCGCGGCAGCGCTGCATGGCTCAGCCCCGGAAGCCGTCCTGCTCAAGGAAGGCGGCTTCCTCGGCCGTGGTTTCTCGGCCAAGGGCGCGGTTGCGGTGGGGGAAGCGGCCGAAGCGTTCGACGATGGCGTGGTGGTGCTCGGCCCAGCGGTCGTCGTCCGGCCGCTCCATGGTCTGGAACAGGGCCAGCTGCCGGTCCTGCAGGGCCATGTCCTCGGCGTGCTGCAGCGGCAGGTAGAGGAAGCGCCGCAGGTCGTTCTTCAGCGCCCGGTCGAAGCCTGCGTCCAGGGCCCGGACGGCGAACATCCGCGCCAGCGCGTCGGTGGCGAAGGCGTGGCCCGTGTCCCGCCAGGCGTTGCGCGGGAACTGGTCCAGCAGGATCATCAGCGCCAGCACGCCCTCGGGGGCCTCGGCCCAGTGATCCAGCTCGCGCCGGGCGGCGGCGAAGTGGGCGGCCTCGAAGCGCTCGCGGAACAGGGCGTCGAAGGCGTCGTCCCGGGCGAACCACTTCGCGGGCCCGGCCTCTTTCCAGAAGGCGACGACGTCGGAAGGCGTTATGTCTGTGCTCATGACCGGACACCTAAGCACGCCGCTCCCCGTCTTCCATGACCGCGACTGCGATCTGTCGATCATTCGCGGTCGGCGGGTCGCCGTCATCGGCTACGGCAGCCAGGGCCGCACCCACGCTCTCAACCTGCGCGACTCGGGGGTCGCGGACAGCGTGGGCGGCCTGACGGCCGACTCGGCCACGCGGGAGAAGGCGCGCGCGGACGGCTTCGAGGTGCGCACCGCCGGCGAGGCCGCAGCAGGCGCGGACGTGGTCGCTGTCATGGTCTCGGACGAGGCCCACCGCGACCTGTGGCGGGACGAGCTGGAGCCGAACATCCGTCCGGGCGCCGCCCTGGTGTTCGCCCACGGCCTGTCGGTGCGCTTCGGCCTGGTGAAACCGCGGCCGGACCTGGACGTCATTCTCGCCTCGCCCAAGGGCATCGGGCCGCGCATCCGCGATCTCTATGTGGAAGGCGAGGGAGTCTTCGCCCTGTTCGGGGTGCATCAGGACGCCACCGGCGGGGCCCACGCGCTCGGTCTGTCCTACGCCGCGGGCCTGGGCTGCGGGCGCAAGGGCATCCTCGAAACCACCTTCGCGGCCGAGTGCGAGAGCGACCTGTTCGGCGAACAGGTGGTGCTGTGCGGCGGGGTCGGCCAGTTGATCGACGCGGCGTTCAGCAAGCTGGTCGAGGCCGGCTATCCGCCCGAGGTGGCCTGGTTCGAATGCTTCTACGAGGTGAAGCTGGTCACCGACCTGATGTTCTCGATGGGAATCGCCGGCGCCTTCGGCCGCATCTCCAACACCGCCGAATACGGGGCCTATCTGACCGGCCCCCGCGTCATCGGGGAAGCTTCGAAGGCGGCCATGGACGAGGTTCTCGCCGAGGTGCGGTCGGGGGCCTTCGTGCAGCGGCTGATGGCGGATTATGATGCGGGCTCGCCCGATCTGACCGCGCGCCGCGCCGCCCTTGGCCGGCGGCCGATCGAGGCCGTCGGAGCCCATCTGGACAGGGTTGCACGCCGCGCATCCGAAGGTTGAAGCCTTCTCGTCGTTTGCCTAGCCTCCCCGCCAGTCTCATTGGGGGGAACCATGCACAGATCCATCGCCGTCCTGACGGCCGCCGCGCTCGTCGCCGCAGCCTCGCCCGTTCTCGCCCAGTCGGTGGAGCGGTCCACCTCGCGGTCGACGACCACCACGACACGTGACGGCGACACCACCACGACGACGACCCGTACGACCACGGTCGGCGGCTCGGTCTCGGTCGACGCCGACGCTCTTGGCGAGGCGCTGATCGGGGCGTTGGGCGGCGGCTCGCGCGCGCCTGACTGGCGCCGCCGCGCCGAGCCGGCCCGGCCGCAGGACGTCTTCGGCGCATGGCAGGCCGACGACGGCGGGCGCGACGTGGGCGACTGCCGCCTCGTCTTCGGCGAGCGCGGCTTCCTCGGCGTTCGGGGTGTGGAGACGGAGAACTGCCCCTCGCGCCTCGCCCGGATCAGCAACTGGCGGGTCGATAACGGCGAGGTCGTGCTGTTCCGCGGGGCCGGCGACCAGAACGGGCCGCGCCTGTCGCTGGTCGAGGGCCGCCTGCTTGGAGACGGTCTGACCCTGCGCCGGCCCGGCGACGAAGGCCCCGGCCCGATGGCCGAGGACGACCGAGGCGGCGGCTGGTCGGCCCGGCCGCGCGAGGACGCCTATGCAGGGACCTGGCGCCACGTGGAGACGACCAACACCGGCCAGCGGCGGGAGTGCAGCCTGCGCCTCACCACCGACCCGGCGTTCGGGGCCATGCGCGGTTCCGCCTCCGGCTGTTTCGAGGATCTGATGTTCGTGTCGCACTGGCGCGTCGAGGACCGCCAGGTGGTGCTCTACAAGGCCGGCGGCGGCACGGTCGCCATCCTGCGCGGCGCATCGAACCGCCTCACCGGGCGCACGCCGGACGGCGAGGAGATCGTTCTTTATCGGTGAAACCGGCCCGGCGGCGGGCGGACATTCGTCTCGCCGCCGATGCTTCAGGGCCTCGGGAAAGAATGGTCGGAGTGGCAGGATTCGAACCTGCGACCCCTGCGTCCCGAACGCAGTGCTCTACCAGACTGAGCCACACTCCGACTTGAGGAGCGGGCTTATAACGAGGGGGTTCGGGGGCCGCAAGCGCGGAAAACGCATCTGCGAAAAATGTCTGCACGGTTCCCGCGGCGGCGGGATTCACGAACCTTCGCCAAAGCGAAAAACCCCGCTTGCGTTGCTCGCGGCCTTGTCGTATCCGACCGCCTCCCCGCCGCAGGGCGGGGCTGCGCCGGACCTGCTGGGGAATGGTGTAATGGTAACACAGCGGTTTTTGGTACCGTCATTCTAGGTTCGAGTCCTAGTTCCCCAGCCATCCTCCTCTCGACATGAAACAGCCGGTCCGCCGCCCTCCCGGGCGCCTGGCTGTTCGGCTGCGGCCAGGCTCTCAGTGGGCCTGCACGGGCTCCAGGGGGAGGCGGATGCGTACGCCGACGCCCGCCCCCGGCGCGGTCTCGATGCTCATCGAGCCGCCGAGATGTTCGACCAGACCGCTGACGAGGGCGAGACCTTCGCCGGGCGTGAGGGCTTCGGCCCCGACGCCCGAGTCGCGGACCACGAGACTGACGCCCCCCACGGCGCGCGAGAAGGCCACGGCGATGGAGCCGCGGCGGCCGTCGGGAAAGGCGTGGCGGCAGGCGTTGGCGATCAGTTCATGGGTGATGATCGCCAGGGGCAGCAGGTGGCTGTCCGGCAGCAGGGCCGACTGGCCGCGCACGTCAAGACGGACCGGGCGACCCTCGCAGGCGCGCGTCCAGAAGGCGGCGACGTCCTCGAGGTAGCCGGCGAAGTCGAGCGGGCCCTGCGTGCTCAGCCGGCGACCCAGCAGCTCGATCGCGGCGGCGACGTCGCTGAGCCAGGTGAGGTGCCGTATGCTCTCGGGATCAGTGACGCTGCGCAGGCGAATTCCGACGAGCGTCTGCAGCAGTTGGTAGCCCCCCAGCAACCGTCGCTGAAGCTCGCCAACGCCCTCTCCGGCCGCGGTCGCCATTGTCCCCCCATACGCGAAAAAGCCCCGGGAATTCCTACTCCACACAGAACCAAATAGCCAATCAGGCGTTTGTCGGTCCGCTATCGGACAGAGAAGTGGTAAACGGGTCTGGTTGCCGTTCGGGGGAGGTGTAGTGGCGGACCAGCCAGACCTGCGGGTTATCGTCGTCGAAGACCAGGCCCTGCTGGCCATGGAGCTCGAGCTGGTGCTCGGGGAGTGCGGCTGCGACGTGGTCGGCTGCGCCATGGATGAGGCCAGCGCCTTTGCGGTCGCGCGACGGGAGAAACCCGATCTGGCCCTGATCGACGTCAACCTGCTGGACGGCATGACGGGCCCGCGGATCGCCCAGACCCTGGTCGGCGAGCACGGCACGGCCGTGGTCTTTCTGACCGCCAATCCCGAGCAGATCCCCGAGGGATTCGCCGGCGCCCTTGGCGTGGTGTCCAAGCCGTTCGACGAACAGACGATCTGCGCCGTGGTCGACTTCGCCCGGCAGTTCATACACCACCGCAAGATCGGCGAACCGCCGCGGCGGTTCCGGCTGGCGCCATGGTTGGCCACGCCCCCGGACGACATCGCGCCGCACTGACCGGAGCCGGCGCGGCGCGACCTCGTCGCCGGGTCAGTCGATCTTCAGCCTGACAAAGACCATGCCGCCGTCGGGATCGCCGCCGTAGGAGGGCTCCAGCGCGGCGGGGACGCGGTTCAGGCTGTACAGGGCGCCCACGCCCAGCCGGACATTCGAGGCCAGGCGCCAGTCGTGCACCGCGCCCAGCGACGCCTTGGAGACCCGGTGGACCTCGCCGTGGCCGCCGCCCGCGCCGGGCAGCAACTCATCCGTCCCGATCCGTTCGGCTCGGGCGAACAGGGTCCAGCGGTCGTCAGGACTGACGGCCGTCTCCAGCAGCCAGGCGTCCTTCGATTCGCCGTGGTCATTGGTCTTGCGGCCCCAGGCGGCGGTCGACGACCACCAGCCGTGCGCTCCGAGGCGGCGCGTGTGCAGGACGCTGGCCGACCATTTGCTCTCGTCCTCGTCGGGCTCGAGCTGTTCGGGCGCCGTCACCTCGGCGTAGGAGACCTGCAGCGACCACTCCGGCGTCGGGTTCCACGATCCCCGCACCGACCAGCTGTCCAGGTCCGGGCTCTCGATGTCCCAGCGATCCTCGTCCGGTTCGCGCCCCCGGAAGGACGAGGCCTCCAGCTTGAAACCATCGCGGGCCCAGCCCAGCGTGGCGACGCCGTAGACGATGTGGGTCGAGTCCAGCCAGTGATGGGTGATCGGCGCCTCGGGGCTGTCCATGGCGCTCATGCGATGCATGAAGGCCGGAGGACCGAAGGCCGGCTCGCCCGGCAGGCCAAGGTACAGATAGACGCTGTCGTGGTCGGATAGGCGGCGCGCGTAAGAGGCCGACAGCTCCATGAAGAGGTCATGCGGATGCTGCCGGTCGACGAGCGGGTTGACGCCGTCCGCGGTCTCTCCAGCCGCCAGCAGCAGGGGGAAGCCGTCCTCGCCCATCCACGGCTCGGGGCTGAGCATGGCGCGCAGGTTCAG
>JAEZIH010000251.1 GCA_023416055.1 Pseudomonadota bacterium
CCATCTGGGTGACGGCGGTGTTGACCTGCTGGAGGCGGGTGGCCTGCTCCTGGGCCGAGGCGGCGATCTCCGACACCAGGCCGTCGATCTCGGCCACACGACCGACGATCCGCTGCAAGGCATCGCCGGTCTCGCCGACCAGCTGCACCCCCGAGCCGACCTGGGCGGTCGAGGCCGAAATCAGGGTCTTGATCTCGCGCGCGGCCTCGGCCGAGCGCTGGGCCAGGGCGCGCACTTCCGACGCGACCACCGCGAAGCCGCGGCCGGCGTCGCCCGCGCGGGCCGCCTCGACCCCGGCGTTCAGGGCCAGCAGGTTGGTCTGGAAGGCGATCTCGTCGATGACGCCGATAATCTGGCTGATCTGCTGGGCCGACTGTTCGATGGCGCTCATCGCCGTCACCGCGTCGCGGACCACCACGCCCGAGGTTTCGGCGTCGCCGCGCGCGGCCTGCACCACGTCGGAGGCCTGACGGGCGCCGGCGGCGGTGCGGTTGACCGTGGCGGTGATCTGGTCGAGCGCCGCAGCGGTCTCCTCGAGGCTGGCCGCCTGCTGCTCGGTGCGCCGCGACAGGTCGTCGGCGGCGTGGCTGATCTCGCCCGAGCCGGAGCGGATGGCGGCCACGTTCGAGACCACCACGGTGACGGCCTGCTGCAGCTGGGCGATGGCCTTGTTGAAGTCCGCCTTCAGCTGGGCCGCCTTGGGAGCGACCTCGACGGTCATCCGGTAGGTCAGGTCGCCTTCGGCCATGGCCGACAGGCCTTCGGCCAGGGCGGTGATGGCGACGCGGTCCTCTTCGGCCTCGCGCGCCTTCTGGGCTTCGTTCGCGGCGCGCTCACGCTCGGCGGCGGCGCGGGCCTCTTCCGTCTCGCGCTCCAGGCGGACCTTTTCGATGGCGGCGTCGCGGAAGGCGATGATGCTGCGCCCCATCTCGCCGAACTCGTCCTTGCGGGACACGGCGGGCACCTCGAAGGCGGTGTCCCCGCCGACCAGGCGGCGCATGTAGCCGATCATCAGCATCACCGGGCCGTTGATGCCGCGGGTCAGCGTCCAGCCGGCGCCGACGGCGATAAGGCAGGCCATGACGATGCCGAGGATCAGCACCCAGAGGGCGGTGGCCGAAGCGTCGGCCTGGGCCTGACGCACCCGCTCCAGCTCGACGTCCATCTCTTCCTTGATCTTCCCGATCGAGGTCTCCACCGGGTCGATGATGCGGTCGGCCGAACCGTTGCGGCCCACCATGGCCACGGCGCTGGCGCGAGTGGCCGGATTGCGCGCGAGTTCAGCGCCCTGGACCACGACGTGCTCGAACCAGGCGTCAGCCGCCTGCTCCATCGTATCGATGTGAGCGGCCAGGTCCGGGCCAGCGTCATTCCGCATCTCGGCGACGAAGGACTTGAACCGGTCACGGTGCGCGGTCGCGCGCTGGATATAGTATTCGTCGCCGGACAGCAGGAAGCCGCGGAAGCTGCCTTCCTGACGCGACATGTAATATTCGGCCATGGCCGTCTCGCGGACCAGGCGGTTGGCGACGGAGCGCTCCTCGCCCGCCTGCTCAAGAGCGGAGAGCTGGAAGAAGACGACGACGCCCATGGTCAGGATGGCCAGGAGCACGGAGGCGAAGGCCAGAAGCAGTTTCCGGCCGACGGGCATGTTGTTCAGGAAGGTCACGGGAGAGCCTCGATCTTTCTCGGGGTCAGAAGGCGTAGGTCAGGGCGCCGACGAGGCGGCCCTCGTAGCGTTCGCCCAGCGCGTGCTGGTCGGTGTCGTACCAGCGGACGTCGACGGCGACGCCGCGGGCGAGCCGGCGCTTCACGCCGGCGTTCCAAGCGGTGTATTCGGCGCCCGTATCGGTGATCCGCTCGCCCAGGGCGACGGTGGCCCGGGTCCTGGCGTCGATGGCGACGCCGCCCTGGGCCTCCAGCCACCACGCCTCTTCGGTCGTGCCCGAGCCGTCGGGCGTATAGTTGGCCCGAAGCCGCACGGCGACCGGACCGACGTCGCGCGAGACGTCGGCCTGGTATTCCCAGAAGCGGTTGTCGAAACCGGCGACCGTGCCGGTGAATTCCTTGTGCATGGCCGAGAAGTCGAACTTCAGGCCCGCGAACTCGGGGGCGTAGCCGAAGGTCGTGACCAGTTCGCTGTCGGCGCCGCCGGACAGGTCGACGGTCGCGGCTTCGAACTCGGCGTAGAAGGCGCCGTAGGCGACCCCGACCGACCCGGACACGCTGGGCTCCCCGGCGCTCTTGCCGATGCCCTTGCCGATGTTCTCGGTGGCGACGCCTATCTGGCCGCTGAACTCGGGATCGGACAGAACCTTGGCGTGCGCCGCGCCGGCGACCGCTACGGCGGCCAGCGGCGCCAGGATGATGCGCCCGGTCCACTTTCTGCGGATCGAACGACGGGACTCGTTACAGGACATTCCTACCCCTCGAATGATGAGCGCATCCTCGGGGGCACCCGAATATTGTTTGTAAACCGACGGATACGTAGAAATGCGTACGTAGTGTTCCGCGAGGGGTCGCGGGGCTGGTATGCAAG
This sequence comes from Pseudomonadota bacterium, assembly GCA_023416055.1. Classification (GTDB taxonomy): domain Bacteria; phylum Pseudomonadota; class Alphaproteobacteria; order Caulobacterales; family Caulobacteraceae; genus Brevundimonas. The sequence goes on from JAEZIH010000251.1 coordinate 2,540, forward strand.
CTCTACGGACGGCCGTGGCCGATTCGGGCTCGCCCCGGCCCGGGGTGCAAATCTGGTTGGCGATGCACAGCGCGACCGCAGCGCGATTGCTCACCGCAATGGTGGAGCGCTCCTACAGGGGATGGCGAGCCTATGCCCTCGCCGTCGTCGCGGTTGGAGGATGTCTCCTGCTGCGCGAGGCGCTCGAGCCGTTCGGCCAGTTCTACTACCTGCCCCTGATCCCCGCCGCGGCGGTCACCGCCCTGTTGTCGCGGCCCGGGCCGACGTTGCTGGCGATCGCGCTCTGCATCGGGGTGAATGTCACGGTCGTGCCGCGGGAGGGCCTGACCGACACCATCGTCAATGCGGCCCTGTTCGTCGTCGTCTCCTGGCTGCTGGCCGAGATCTGCTGGGCGCAGCGGCGCGTGCACCGCCGGACGATCGCGCTGGAGCGGACCCTGGCGGGACGCAACGCCATCCTCGACACCGTGCTGGCCGCCGTGCCGGTGGTCATCCTCGACCGGCAGGGCTGCGTCCGCCGACTGACGCCCGCGGCCGCTGCGCTGTTCGGCGTGACCAAGGCCGAGGCCGAGGGCGCACCCTTCTCGCGGTGGGTGGAAGACTTCGATCTGGCGAGCCTGGAGGCCGGACGGTGCAGCGGCGCGCTCGAGGCGCCCGGCGGCGAATGGCGGGGCCGCGGCCCCGGCGGCCAGCCGCTGGTCCTGACCCTGCAGATGGGGGTCCTGTCGACGGGGGTCGGCGAAGACCATGTCGCCCTGTGCATCACCGACGTCACCCAGGCCCGCGCCGCGACCGCCCGGGAACGGGCGCTCGACGCCCAGTTGAACCGGGTCTGGCGGCTGAACTCGCTGGGCCAGATGGCCGCCACCCTGGCCCATGAACTGAACCAGCCGCTGAGCGCGGCGGCCTCCTACATGCACGCCAGCGAGCGGGACATGGAGCGGGCAGGGCCGCTGGGCGAGAGTGCATCGCGGACGCTGGGCCTCGCCAAGGCCCAGGTGCTGCGCGCCGGCGGCATCATCCGCCGCATGCGGGACCTGCTGGCGACGGGCGCCGCGCCGCTGGAGCAGCAGCGCGTTTCCTCGATGATCGAGGACCTGGGGCCGTCGCTGGCGCTGCTCGGCCGGGATCTGGGCATGGAGGTGCGGGTCGACATCGACGACCGCGCGGACGCGGTTCGGGCCGAGCGCATCCAGTTCCAGCAGGCCATCGTCAACCTGGTCCGCAACGCCATCGAAGCGGCCTCCTCGTCGCCGGAGCCAATGGTGGTGATCAGCGGACGCCGCATGCCGGACGGCTATGTGGTTTCGGTCGAGGACAACGGCCCCGGCATAGCCGCCAACGACATCGAGGCCGTGCTGCAGCCGATGACCTCGACCAAGTCCAACGGCATGGGTCTGGGACTGTCGGTGACACGAACCATCGTGGAGGGTCACGGCGGCGATCTGGTGGTCGGACGGAGCAGTCTTGGCGGAGCGGCGTTCTCCATCCGTCTACCGCACGAGGAGCAGGCCGCATGAGATCGGCGTCGGTCTTCGTCATCGATGACGACGAGGCGGTGCGAGATTCGCTGGTCGTGCTGCTGCGCGGCGAGGGCATACGCGCGCGGGGCTTCGCCAGCGGCCTGGACTTCTTCGCCCACCTGCCCGAGGACCCGGTCGCCTGCGTGATCACCGACGTGCGCATGCCGGGAATGGACGGCGGCGAGGTGGTGCGCCGGCTGGCGGCCATGCCGGACCGGACCTGGCCGATGATCGTCATCACCGGACACGCCGACGTGCCCACCGCGGTGCAGATGATGAAGTCGGGCATCGTCGACTTCATCGAGAAGCCGATCGATCCGCCCCGACTGCTCGACACCGTCAGGGGCGTGCTGGGCAGGATCGGCGAGATTTCGGACCGTCACGAGCGACGGCAGGCGGTGCTGACGCGTCTCCAGACCCTGACCCCGCGCGAGCGGCAGGTGTTCGACGACCTGGTCGAGGGGCTGTCGAACAAGGAGATCGCCCAGCGGCTGTCCATCAGCCCGCGCACCGTCGAGATCTTCCGGGCCCGGGTGATGGAGAAGATGGCGGCCGACAGCCTGTCGGCGCTGGTCCGCATGGGGCTGACGGCCGCGAGCTCAGACCGGCCGGCCTAGCCGAACAGCGCGATCAGTTCGCGTCCGGCCAGCACGCAGAACAGCACGCCGCCCGCGGCCAGCATGGCGTTGGAGAGCCAGTGGCTGCGCCATTCGGCCGGGGTGCGGCTGGAATTGAGCAGCCACAGCAGGGTCAGGGCAAGGAAGGGCATGAACAGGGCGCCGAGGGCGCCGTAGGCGACGATCAGGCCGAAGGGCCGGTCCATGAACAGCAGCAGCATGGGCGGAAAGGTCAGCCACAGCAGGTAGGCGCGATAGGGGCGGCCGGACTCCTGGCTCACGGTCGGATCGGCGGGACGGCCCCGCACATGGGCCCAGAAGTCCGCGAACATCAGGCTGACGCCCTGCCAGACCCCGATCAGCGAGGAGAAGGTGGCGGCGAAGAAGCCGATCAGGAACATCACGCCGACGACGTCGCCGAAGCGCTCGCGGAGGACACCGTCGAGGTCGAGCAGGCCGCGATCGCCGTCGGCGAGGGCGATGTTCGAAGCGTACAGAAGCTCCGCGCCGACGATCAGCATGGCGATGACGAACAGGCCCGTGACGGCGTAGCCGACCCGGTTGTCCAGCCGCATGACGCGCATCCACGCCGGCCCCCGCCATCCCTTCTGTCCGATCCAGTAGCCGTAGGCGGCCAGGGTGATGGTGCCGCCGACGCCCCCGACCAGGCCCAGGGTGTAGAAGGCCGAGCCGGTCGGCAGGGTCGGGACCAGGCCGCCGGCCATGGCGGGAAGATCGGGAGCGGCGATGACGGCGAGGCCGACGACGGTGATGAACATCACCCCGACGAGCACCGTCATGATCTTCTCGAACAGCGGGTAGCGGTTGAACCAGACCAGGACCAGGCCCAGCACGCCGAGGATCATGGCCCAGACCTTGAGACTGAGAGCCAGCGGCGTACCGTCCAGCAGGGCGGCCGCCGGCAGGGCCGAGGCGGTCATCGCCGTGGCCCCGTAGACGAAGCCCCAGATCACCACGTAGAGGCCGAAATAGACGCTGGCCCAGTTGAGCCGGCCGCCGAACCAGCCGGGCCCGAGGCTTGACCAGCCCTCGAAGATGGTCCGCCCCGAGGCCAGCGACCAGCGCCCGACCGCCTCGGCCAGCGAGATCTTGAGCAGAGTCCCGATCACCGCCGCCCACAGCAGGGCGTAGCCGAACTTCGACCCCGCCACGAGGGTGGCCACCAGATCCCCGGCCCCCACGCCGGTGGCGGCGGCGACGAGACCGGGGCCGATCAGCCGCCAGCGGGCGCCGGGCGGCGGGGTCGTCTCGTGCTGTTCGTCGGCCATGGTCGCCCTCCCTTACCCCGCAGGTGAACGGCTTGGGCCCCGGCTGGCAAGCCGCTTGACGGCAAGTCACCTCAAGGTTACATGTAACCTACAGGTGACACAGAAAGGTTTGAATGGGCGCGGAGCGGGACGGACTGGAAGCGCGGGAGGCGCGGCGGGAGCGGCGGCGTCAGGCCGCGCTGGTGGTGATGTGGACCGCGGTGCTGGTCGCCGTCACCACCGCGCTGGCCGGGCTCGGGGGGCTGATCGACCGGACCGGGGTCAGCAAGACGGTCTTCGCCGCGTCCCTGATCGCCCTGTCGCTGATCGGCCTGGCGGCCTGGGCGGCGGCGCGGGCGGCGGCGCCCGGCGCCGACCATCGCAGGCTGGCGGGTCTGGACGG
>JAEZIH010000060.1 GCA_023416055.1 Pseudomonadota bacterium
GGCCCTTGTCGTCGATGGCCAGGGGGCGGGGCTTGAGAACGAAGGCGGTCTGGTCGGCCAGCTCGAGCGTCGTCTTCGCGCGGTCCTTGATGAAGGGCATGGCGCGGGTCAGGCGGGCCTCGTCGTCGGGGCCGAGGGCGTGGCCGCGCGACAGATGGACGTCCAGGGTCAGCTAGGCCAGGCGATCGTCGTCGGCAAGGCGGATCCAGTGGGCGTTGACGTGGGCCAGCTTGTCGAAGTCCAGCCGCGCGGGGGCCCGGCCGACGCCGGCCAGGTCGAACCACTCGATGGCCTGCTCGTCGGAGAACAGCTCGTCGTCACCGTGGGCCCAGCCGAGGCGGGCCAGGTAGTTGCGCATGGCCTCGGGCAGGTAGCCCATCGCGGCGTATTCATGCACCGCCTGGGCGCCGTGGCGCTTCGACAGCTTGGCGCCGTCGGGCCCGTGGATCAGCGGGATGTGGGCGAAGGTCGGCCGGGTCCAGCCGAGGGCGTCGTAGATCAGGCTCTGGCGGGCGGCGTTGTTGAGGTGGTCGTCGCCGCGGATCACGTGGGTGACGCCCATGTCGTGATCATCGACGACCACGGCGAGGTTGTAGGTCGGGGCGCCGTCGGAACGCAGGATGACGAGGTCGTCCAGCGCCGAGCTTTCCCAGCGAACCGTGCCCTGCACCGCGTCATCGACCACCACAGGCGCATCGGTCGGACGGCGGAAGCGCACGGTGTGCGGCCGGGCCAGGTCGTCCACGGTGGGGGTGCGGTCGCGCCACGGAGACTCGAAGGCGCGTCCCTCCGCCTTGGCTGCGTCGCGCAGGGCGCCGGTTTCCTCGGCGGTCAGGAAGTCCCGGTAGGCGTGGCCGGTCTCCAGCAGGGTGTTCACGACTTCGCGATGCCGGTCGGCGCGGGAAAACTGGAACACCGGCTCCTCGTCGGCGAACAGACCCAGCCAGTTCAGGCCGTCGAAGATCGCCTTGACGGCCGCCTCCGTCGAGCGCTCGCGGTCCGTGTCCTCGACGCGGATGAGGAACTTCCCGTTGCGCCCACGGGCGAACAGGTAGTTGAATAACGCCGTTCGAGCGCCGCCGATGTGGAGATAGCCGGTCGGCGAGGGGGCGAAGCGCGTGACGACTTCGGGCGTGGAGGCGGAGGGGGAGGCCATGGCGGGCGTTATAGCGCCCGCGCCGCCCATGCAAAGCGTCCGCGCGCGGATAGGCGGCTTTCTCGTCCGGCAGGCGGCGGCGCAGAGCCTGCGCTGGCGGCTGTGGGCGCCGGTGGCGCTGGGCGGAGGCTGCGCCGTCTATTTCGCCCTGAGGCGGGAGCCGGAGGCGGGGCCGCTGATCGGGCTTGCGGTCGTGACAGCGGCGGCCTGGCTGGCGGGGCGGAGGTTCAGCCTGACGCGGGCGTGGACCCTGCCGCTGATGCTGATCGCGTGCTTCGCCCTCGGGCTGGCGACAGCCAAGCTGAGGACGGATGCGGTGACCGCGCCGATCGCCCCCGCGCTGGTGGAGCCGACCGTGGTGGAGGGCTGGGTGGTCGATGTCGACAGTCCGGGGACGGCCGGGCCGCGCGTGGTGCTGGCGCCGGTGCGGATCCGGGATGTCGCGCCGGAGGACACGCCGCTCCGGCTGCGCGCCACCGTGCGCGGCGAGGCGCCCGAGCCGGGCCAGGCGGTGCGGCTGTTCGCCATTCTCAATCCGCCGCCGGCGCCGGCCAGTCCGGGGGCGTACGACTTCGGGCGCAACGCCTTCTTCCAAGGCATGGGCGGGGTGGCCTTCGCCCTCGGCGAGACGCGGCCGGCGTACCTGCCGGAGCCGCCGCTGAGCCTGCGCGCCGAGATGTGGATCAACCGCGTCCGCTTCGCCCTGGCGCAGCGCATCGTGGAGCGGCAGGGCGAGCGCGCCGGCGGCGTCGCGGCGGCCATGACCACGGGTCACGAGGCGTGGCTGGACCCCGCAGACGTGGACGTGATGCGGGACTCCGGGCTGGCGCATATCCTGTCGATCTCGGGCCTGCACATGGCCGTGGTCGGGGGGTTCGCCTTCTTCCTCGTGCGGCTGCTGGTGGCGGCGTGGCCGTGGCTGGCGCTGAGGGTGTCAGGCAAGAAGGCTGCGGCGTGGGCGGGTCTGATCGCGGTGGGGACCTATCTGGTCGTCTCGGGCCATCCGCCGCCGGCGGAGCGGGCCGCGATCACGGCGTCGATCGCCTTCATCGCCGTACTGCTGGACCGGCAGGCGATCAGCATGCACGCGCTGGCGGTGGCCGCCTTCGTGGTCCTGCTGCTGCAGCCGGAGGCCATCGTCACGCCGGGTTTCCAGATGTCGTTCGCCGCCACCGCGGCGCTGGTGGCGCTGGTCGAGGCCTGGCCGGTGCGGCCGCGCGAGATATCGACGCCGCTGCCGATCCTGTGGGTGCAGCGGACGGGGGCGTGGATCGGGGCGGCGGTGCTGGCCAGCCTGGTGGCCGGGGCGGCGACCGGGCCCTTCGCCATGCAGCACTTCAACCGCACCGCCATGTATGGCCTGGCCGCCAACCTGGCCACGGCGCCGGTGTCGGACTTTCTGATCATGCCCTTCCTCGCGCTGGGGGCGCTGCTGGAGCCGCTGGGACTGGGCGGGCCGTTCCTGTGGGTCGCGGGACGGGGCATCGAGGCGATGCTGGCCATCGGGACGTGGACGGCGGGCTTGCCGGGGGCGGTGAAGACCGTGGCCTCGGCCCCGGACTACGTGCTGCCCATCGCCTTCCTGGGCGTGCTGTTCTGCTGCCTGTGGCGCGGACCGCTGCGCTGGCTCGGCCTGCCGTTCGCCGCGGCGGCGATGATCTGGCCGCGACCCGCGGTTCCGGACCTGTGGATCGGCGATGGCGGGACCAACGCCGCCTGGGTCGAGGCGGGGCAGGCGAGGGTGGTGCGGCCGGGCGTGCGCCAGTTCGCGGTCGACGTCTGGAGCCGGCGGCGGGGGCTGACGCCGACGGAGCCGGAGGCCGGACGACTGGGCTGCAGCCGCTTCGCCTGCGCTCCGACGGCTGCGGGGGCGGGGCCGCTGGCGCTGTGGTGGGGCCGCAGGGCGCCTTCGATGGAGCAGATGGACGAGCTGTGCCGCACCGCTCCGGTCGTCAGCGTCCGAGCCGTGGTCGCGCAGCTGCCGCCCTCCTGCGAGGGGCGCCTGGTGCTGGACGGAGCGGACTACGCCCGTGGCGGGGCGGTGGAGCTGTGGCGCGACGGTACCACGGGCGACAACCGCTGGCGGGCGCTGTGGTCGGCGGAGGTGCGCGGCGACCGGCCGTGGTCCCGGATGGCGGCTGCGCCGCCTCCGGGGTGACAAGGACTACGCACGAATCCTCTTGTCATCCCGGCCGAAGCGAGGCGGAGAGCCGGCACCGGCTGAAGCGTGTCAGTGATAGCGGCGGATCAGGCCGACCAGCTTGCCCTGCACGGCGACCTGGTCGGAGCCGTAGATCTTGGTTTCGTAGTTGCGGTTGGCCGGCTCGAGGGCGATGGAGGCGCCCTTCTTGCGCAGGCGCTTGAGGGTGGCCTGCTCGCCCTCGACGAGGGCCACGACGATCTCGCCGGAGTTGGCCTGGTCGCTGGATTTGATGACCACCAAGTCGCCGTCGAGGATGCCGGCCTCGATCATCGAATCGCCCTCGATCTCGAGCAGGTAATGCTCGCCGGCGCCGAGCATGGCCTCGGGCACCGGATAGCGGGCCTGTTCGTGCTCGATGGCGTCGATCGGGGTGCCGGCGGCGATCTTGCCCATCAGGGAGAGTTCGCGGGTGTCGTTGGCTGGTGCGACCGAGGTGCGGCGGCCGCCGCCCTCGATGACTCCGGGGGGGACGCCCGCCCGGCCGCGCGGCGCGCCCGCCGTCGCCTGCTCCGGCAGCTTGACCACCTCCAGCGCCCGGGCGCGGTGCGCCAGCCGGCGGATGAAGCCGCGCTCCTCAAGCGCCGTGATCAGGCGGTGGATGCCGGACTTGGAGGCCAGGTCCAGCGCCTCCTTCATCTCGTCGAACGAGGGGGAGACGCCGGTCTCCTTGATCCGTTCGTGGATGAACATCAGCAGTTCGTGCTGTTTGCGCGTGAGCATGGCGACCTCGAGCCGAATCCCGTTTGAGGAACGCTAACGGAACAAACCGCAAACGTCCACAAGGTGTTCCTGTGCTGTTCCGGTTAAGGTCGGGTTACTGGCGCCGTTGACTGGTCGCTGCGGCTCTCGACAGCGTCTCGATAGTTCCGCAGGGCCGTGGTCAAAAGCGACGCGAAACTCTCTGGCCCATGGGTCATCAGGCCGTACGGCAGATGCTGGATCGAGCCGTTCCTCAGCCGGAGAGCGAGCAGGGGCGCGCGGCTCATCCAGAACTGGGCGGGTTCAAATACAACCTCATCGACATCCCGAAAATGGACGGGCTGAGACCAGCAGTAGAACTCCAGTCGGTCGGGATGGAGAGTGAACGACGGCTTCGATTTGAAGGCTATGCGATAGAGCCAGAAGGCGAGGCACGCGCCGGCGAGGAAACAGAGCCCGCCGAACAACTCGTTACTTCCCTTGACCTCAAACGCCCTGCCTTCTGTGGAGAGCTGAATGCAGCCGACAAACAGAAGTGCGGTGGCGCCCAGTATGGCGAGGGTGACCTTGGCCGAGCTCAGCCTGGGTTCCGATTCGCTCACGCCAGCAACGCCCCTGTCGCCGCCTCCACGTCGTCCTGCCGCATCAGGCTCTCGCCGACGAGGATGGCCTTCGAACCCGCGGCCGCCACGCGCGCAACGTCCTCGGGGGTGAAGATGCCGCTTTCGGCGACCAGCAGGGCCCTGGGCGGGCTGAGCATGGCGAGGACCTCGGTGTTGGCGAGGTCGACCTCGAAGCTGCGCAGCGACCGGTTGTTGACCCCGACCAGATCGGCGTCGAGCCGCGTGGCGCGCTCCAT